>JAGQYZ010000300.1:0-769 GCA_020435865.1 Aequorivita sp.
ACCTCCGCGATAGTTGAGTAACCATTTCACCTTTTGCTGTTTTTCCAATACCCAATAGGTAATTCCGTAGGCTTTTAAATGTTCTTTCTGACTATCGGCATCCATTGGAATAAGGATGTATGAAGCTGAAGCTTTTAAAGAAAACAGAACTAAAAAAAAGAGTAAAATGAATCGTTGCATCATGCGAAGATAACGACAATTTTTAAGCCAAAGTACTTATGAATTCTTAAAACGGCACATCATTATCCTCTTCGGAAGAAAAATCGTTATTCATAGAACTTCCGAAAGCTTCGTTTGGTGAAGGTAAATTCTTTGTTTTAAAAGTGTCATCGTTTGCAGCATCGTTCATTCTAGAATGAATTTCCGTTGGCATATCATAATCGGCAAGACTTTCAAACTTACCGAGGTGGCCAATGAATTTTAAACGTATTTCGTCCAAACCACCGTTACGATGTTTTGCAACAATAAATTCTGCTTGGCCAGCGGTTGGCGTGTGCTCTTCATCATCCCATTCATCAATTTTGTAATATTCTGGACGATAAATAAATGAAACAATATCTGCATCTTGTTCAATCGCTCCAGATTCACGAAGGTCAGAAAGAAGTGGTCGTTTGCTACCGCCACGAGTTTCAACGGCACGGGAAAGCTGTGAAAGTGCAATTACAGGAATGTTTAGTTCCTTTGCCAATGCTTTCAGGTTTCTTGAAATAGTAGAGATTTCCTGCTCACGGTTTCCACCTTTTTGGCTTCCACCAGCTGTCATCAACTG
>JAGQYZ010000300.1:895-10861 GCA_020435865.1 Aequorivita sp.
ACTTTTACGTTCAATTGTTCCCACTCATGCTTTTCAAGATTTCCAGTTCGCAGTTTTTCTGAACTTAAGTGTGTTTCGGAAGAAATTAAACGTGTTATAAGCTGCACGGAAGACATTTCCAATGAGAAAAAGGCCACTGGAATGTTATGCTCCACTGCAATATTTCGTGCCATAGAAAGGGTCAAAGCTGTTTTACCCATACCTGGACGGGCAGCGATAATAATCAAATCACTCGGCTGCCAACCAGAAGTTAATTTATCAACTTTAGCAAAACCAGATGGAACGCCTGAAAGTCCTTCTTTGTTTGCAATTTCTTCAATTCTTTTTTTAGCTTGAATTACAAGGTTTTGAGCGGTTTCAGAAGAACGTTTAATGTTTCCTTGTGTAACTTCGTATAATTTTGCTTCAGCATTATCCAGAAGGTCAAAAACGTCGGTGCTTTCATTATAGGAATCCTCAATTATTTCGTTTGAAATTTTTATCAAACTTCGTTGAATATACTTCTGAAGAATGATGCGAGCGTGAAATTCAATATGTGCCGAGGAGGACACTTTTTGGGTCAATTGAATCAAATAAAACTCACCACCCACAAGTTCCAACTTACCTTGTTGCTTAAGCTTCGTGGAAACGGTTAATAAGTCAACTGGTTGACTATCTTCAAATAAATTATGAATAGCTTCAAAAATGTGTTGATGCGCCTGTTTGTAAAAAACCTCAGAATGTAGGATATCTATTACCTCATCAACTCCTTTTTTATCAATCATCAAAGCCCCAAGTACAACTTCCTCTAAATCAAGTGCTTGTGGAGGTATTTTACCCTTTTCGAGCGATATGACTTGTGGGGAGCGGGGTGAAAAACTAGTTTGAGGTTTGATTTTTTCCATTATGCGAATGTAAAGAAAATGTTAAGAGGAAGGAAGGAATTTCGTTATTACGATATTAACTATTCATCAACATTTGAACTGTTGAAAACTCCAAAATATTGTTGATAACCCAAAAATAAATCCGAGGTTTTCACCTCGGATTTATGCAATGTAAAGCTATAGTTCAATTTAACTTTTGAACTCACCCATTTCCAAATATTTTTCCATCCTGTTTTTTACCAACTCGGTTGGGGATAACATTTTTAATGTTTTATATTGCTTATGAATAGCTCCAGCCACAGATGTAAAAGTTTTCTCTCGATTGCTATGAGCACCTCCCAATGGTTCCTTTATAATTTCATCAATAAGCTTTAGTTTTTTCATATCATTTGCAGTCAGTTTCAGAGCTTCGGCCGCTTGTTCCTTAAACTCCCAACTACGCCATAATATTGAAGAACAGCTTTCAGGAGAAATTACCGAGTACCATGTGTTTTCGAGCATCAATACTTTATCGCCAACTCCAATTCCTAAAGCACCACCACTAGCACCTTCTCCAATGATAACAACTATAATAGGCACTTTTAAGCGTGTCATTTCCAAGATATTTCGGGCAATAGCTTCACCTTGTCCACGCTCTTCAGCCTCCAAGCCCGGGAATGCGCCAGGTGTATCCACAAAACATACCACGGGAACGTTAAATTTTTCAGCAGATTTCATTAAGCGCAATGCTTTTCTATAGCCTTCTGGGTTCGCCATTCCAAAATTTCTGAATTGACGTGTTTTTGTATTGTACCCTTTTTGTTGACCCACAAACATATAGCTTTGGTCGCCAATTTTTCCGAGACCACCAACCATTGCTTTATCATCTTTAAAACCACGATCCCCGTGAAGTTCCAAAAAAGAGTCCCCACAAATGGCATTAATATAATCCATTGTATAAGGACGGTCTGGATGGCGGGAAAGTTGCACACGTTGCCAAGGGGTGAGTTTTTTGTATATTTCCTTTTTCGTGTCGTTGAGTTTCTTTTCAATCTGCTTGCAAGTGTTGGAAACATCCACATCGCTTTCTTGGCCGATAAGGCACGCTTTTTCGTATTGTTCCTGCAATTCTTTTATAGGGAGTTCAAAATCAAGATATTCCATAGTTTTTCCTTCGTTTTGTAAAGGTTGATGTACAAAGATAAAATTTTGTTTTAGGTGTTAGACAATCTTCTCCGTTTTCTTTCTTGCGTAATTTTAATTATTCCGTTTGTAATAACAGTAAGTAAAATTATGATTGCGCCATAATAGAATTGGGGGCTCATATTTTCGGAATCTCCCAAAACGATGAGCGCCAAAATAATACCGTAAACAGGTTCCATATTTATGGTGAGCATTACGGTATACGGGCTTATCCATTTCATCACGTGTATTGATGCAATAAAAGCATATGCGGTACAAGCCGAAGCTAAGATTAAAAGATAAATCCAATCATGAGCGGAAACAGAAAAAAAATCAGTTGTAAATTTTCCCGTCATCCCCAAATAGATTGAGATAGCTAAAACACCGAACATCAGTTCATAAAAAGAAATAGCTGAAGCTTTATGCTTTAGCACAAATTTTCCATTGATTACTGAAAAAAGCGCACTTAAAAATGCAGAACAGAGCGCTAAAATAATTCCTAAAGTATTTGAAGAATCTACATTAAAAATAATGTAAAGTCCTACTATCACAATGAGTCCGAACAATACTTCATAGAAAATTATTTTTCTACCATAAAAAAGCGGTTCCAAAAGAGAAGCGAAAAAAGCTCCAGTGGAAAGCACTGCAAGAGTAACCGAAACGTTAGAAGCTTTGATGGCGCCAAAGAAGGTGAGCCAGTGCAAAGCAATAAGAATGCCGCCCAAGGTAAAACCGAACAATGTTTTAAGTGAAAACTTTAGTTTTTCTTTTTTGAATTTCAGAAAAACAAAAATAATCATAGTTGCCAAAAGCATACGGTACCAAACCAACGGAATGGCTTCCAAAGAAATTAACGCGCCCAAAACAGCAGTGAATCCCCAAATGAAAACTATAAAATGTAAATGAAGATAATTGAGGAGTTTATCGTTTCGCATTTCTTAAAAGATAGATTGCCAAAATTCCAAATATAAAATTTGGAAACCAAGTTGCTATAAACGGAGAGAAGGAACTTTGTTCTGCCATCGTTCCAAAAATTTTATCAAAAAAGATAAAAACCATTCCAATACTTATACCAATAGCAAGGTTCACGCCCATTCCGCCTCGCCTCTTAACCGAAGAAACTGCAACAGCGATAATTGTAAGAATATAGGCTGAAACCGGCAAGCTCCAACGCTTGTATCGAACAACTTCATAACGGTTAATATATGAAGAACCACGTGCTTTTTCTTTTTTTATAAACTTGTTAAGCTCTGAAAAATTGAGTGTTTCCGCAATGTATGTTACTGGTGTTAAATCTTCCAGGGTGAAAGAGAAAACAGTATCTAGCTTGTGCTGGCTTTCTAATATATCATTGGTTTCTCCAATTTTTCGCTTGTTATAATTAAATAGTGTATAGGTGCTGTCTTTATCATTGAATTTTATTTGCCCTGCAGAAATTTTATATGTCATTTTGTTTCCCTCAAAATGTTCCAATGTGAAGTTACTTCCTATTTTTTCAGCTACGTTAAAATAACTTACATATATATAATCATTGTCATTTATCTGTGTGTAAACATTACTTTGGTCTCTATCGCTTTTTCCATGATTGAAATATTTAAACGCAAATTCATTAAAACCCTTACTCGCTTTTGGTGCAAGGTACATACTGAAAACTAGTGCTGCAATACAAACTAAGGTAGCACCAATAATATATGGACGAAGAAATCGATAATAAGAAACACCACTACTTAAAAAAGCTATCACTTCAGTATTATTTGCCAATTTTGAAGTAAACCAAATAACTGAAAGAAAAAGAAACAGTGGAAAAAGTAGGTTCGCAAAATAAATTGTGAAATTGTACAGATAGACCAACACTTCTGAAAGTGGAACTTCGTTTTCTAGAATTTTGTCAATCTTTTCAGCCAAGTGAACGGTAATCCCGATGGGTATAAAAAGCAATAGAAGGAGCGAAAAAGTGCCCAAATATTTTTTTAATATGTATTTGTCCAGTATGCTGAGCATTTTACAATCTTTGATCCAGTTTTTTGACCATACCTGTTTTCCATTCGGCAAAATCACCCGCTAAGATATGTTTTCTCGCTTCACGAACCAACCATAAATAAAAACCGAGATTATGAATGGTGGCAATTTGCCTTCCCAGCATTTCGTTCACAGTGAACAAATGACGAAGGTAGGCTTTACTATAATCAGTGTCAACCCACGTAATTCCCATTGGGTCTAGTACCGAAAGATCAGCTTCCCATTTTTTGTTTTTAATATTGATAATGCCTTCGGAAGTGAAAAGCATTCCGTTTCTGCCGTTTCGGGTTGGCATTACGCAGTCGAACATATCAATTCCCAAAGCGATGTTTTCCAAAAGGTTTACAGGAGTTCCCACGCCCATTAAGTAACGCGGTTTTTCCTTCGGAAGAATTTCAGTAACTACCGCTGTCATTTCGTACATTTCTTCAGCGGGCTCACCTACAGAAAGTCCTCCAATGGCATTCCCCTCTGCTCCTACCGAAGCAATATATTCTGCAGATTGTTTTCTTAAATCTTTATAAGTACTCCCCTGAACAATCGGAAAGAAAGTTTGACCGTAATCATACTTCAAAGGTGTTTTTTCTAAATGTTTTATGCATCTATCCAACCAGCGATGCGTCATATGCATGGAACGTTTTGCATAATTGAATTCACACGGATACGGCGTACATTCGTCAAAAGCCATTATTATATCCGCGCCAATCGTACGCTGTATTTCCATTACATTTTCTGGAGTGAAAAAGTGATAGCTTCCGTCAATGTGACTTTTAAATTTTACACCTTCTTCTTTAATTTTCCGATTAGCCGAAAGCGAATATACCTGATACCCACCACTATCTGTCAAGATATTTCGATCCCAATTCATAAATTTATGAAGTCCGCCAGCTTTTTCAAGAACGGGCATCTGCGGTCTTAAATATAAATGATAAGTATTTCCAAGAATTATGTCGGGGTTAATGTCTTTTTTTAACTCACGTTGATGCACGCCTTTAACAGTGCCAACCGTACCAACGGGCATAAATATTGGAGTTTCAATCACCCCATGATCTGTAGTTATTGTTGCAGCACGAGCGCTACTTTGTATATCTGTGGCTTCTAATTTAAAGTGCATGCAGCAATTTTTATTGAGGGGGCAAAGATAACAGTTATTAAATTCCAAATCCCAAAATCCAAATAACAAAAACATAAAAGGTTTTAAAAAAGAAACCTAAAAATCAGAAATTTTAACTTTAGACACCTTAAGCCGCTTTGCCATGTTAACAAAACCTCTAAATCGTTAATAAAAGCTTACGTTTCAACTTTGAACGGCTCGCTGAATACTTTACTTTTGAAATTGAAAATTAAAACTAATTATGGCAGATTACAAAGCACTCGAAGATTTGGTTGTTCAAGTCCGAAGAGATATTTTACGGCAAGTACACAAAGTAAATTCAGGCCATCCGGGAGGTTCTTTGGGATGTACCGAATTTTTTGTTGCACTCTACAATGAATTGATGGAACGCAATGAAAGCTTCACTATGGATGGCATTGGCGAAGACCTATTCTTCCTTTCAAACGGGCATATTTCACCTGTTTTTTACAGTGTTTTGGCACGCGCCGGATATTTTCCGGTAGAAGAATTAAATACTTTCAGACTTCTAAATTCACGTTTACAGGGACATCCAACTACACATGAAGGTTTACCAGGTATTCGCATTGCTTCAGGTTCCTTGGGACAAGGTATTTCCGTTTCCATTGGAGCTGCGCTTGCAAAAAAACTCAACAGAGACAAACATATAATTTACACACTTTGCGGTGATGGTGAACTGCAAGAGGGCCAAAATTGGGAAGCCATAATGTATGCCGCTGGAAATAATGTGGATAACTTGATTGTAACTGTAGATTTAAACGGGCAGCAAATTGATGGTTCTACTAACAATGTACTTCCAATGGGAAATGTAAAAGCGAAATTTGAAGCTTTCGGTTGGGAAGTAATGGATATTGAAAAAGGAAACGATTTAAAAGCGATTGTCACTGGAATGCAAAAGGCAAAAGAAAAAACCGGCAACGGAAAACCTGTCTGCGTTCTGCTTCATACAGTAATGGGCAACGGTGTAGACTTTATGATGCACACGCACGATTGGCACGGCAAAGCGCCCAATGACCAGCAGTTAGAAACTGCACTTTCACAAAATCCTGTAACCTTGGGAGATTATTAAAATTGAAAACACTTCAGATGAAAAAATACACAGATACAGGTAAAAAAGATACGCGTTCAGGTTTTGGTGATGGATTGACCGAACTTGGAAGGAAAAACAAAGATGTAGTTGCTCTTTGCGCAGATTTAACCGGTTCGCTCAAAATGGACGAATTCAAAGAAAATCATCCAGAGCGTTTCTTTCAAATAGGAATTGCCGAAGCAAATATGATTGGAATTGCAGCAGGACTGACTATTGGCGGGAAGATTCCTTTCACTGGAACTTTTGCTAATTTCTCAACAGGAAGGGTTTATGATCAAATTCGCCAAAGTGTTGCTTATAGCGGCAAAAACGTAAAAATTTGTGCTTCACACGCTGGAATTACTTTAGGAGAAGATGGCGCAACGCATCAAATATTGGAAGATATTGGATTGATGAAAATGCTTCCTGGGATGACTGTAATAAACACTTGTGATTACAACCAAACCAAAGCCGCAACCATTGCAATTGCAGATTATGAAGGCCCAGTTTATCTCCGTTTTGGAAGACCGAAAGTTGCAAACTTCACTCCAGCCGACCAGAATTTTCAAATTGGAAAAGCATTGCAATTACAGGAAGGAACTGATGTAACCATTATTGCTACTGGCCATTTGGTCTGGGAAGCTTTACAAGCTGCAGAAACTTTAAACCAAAACGGAATTACTGCTGATGTAATAAATATTCACACCATAAAACCTTTAGATGATGAAGCAATATTGAAAAGCGTTAAAAAAACTGGCTGTGTTGTAACTGCCGAAGAGCATAACTTCCTTGGTGGTTTGGGTGAAAGTGTTGCACGTGTATTATCTACAAATCATCCTGCTCCGCAAGAATTTATTGCTACACAGGATACTTTTGGGGAGTCTGGAACTCCAGAGCAATTGATGGATAAATATGGACTAAATGCTTCGGCCATTGTAAATGCTGTAAAAAAAGTTATTGCACGGAAATAAAAGCTTAACACCTAATTTATTATAAATTCAAAAGCCCCACTCAAATTAAAGTGGGGCTTTTTTGTATACTTTATAATGGCACGCTTTTTAAATAGAAGGATCTAGATAATCCGGAATTCCGTTTCCATTTCTATCTGGAAATGTAACAACTCCGTTTACTATTTCAATTTCATATTCTGTTAGCCTTCCATCCCCATCGTCATCGGCATCCAAATAATTTGCAATACCATCTCCGTCAGTATCATCATCATACACATTACCATTTTCATTAAGGTCTTCTATATATGAATCTATTCCATCTTCATCGTGATCAAGTACTTCAAAAGCGAACAATTCAAAAGAAAAAATAACTTGATCGTATGGATCTAGCCCACCTGTAGGAGGCGGATATTGAAAATAGGCCAACCCTGAAGGTATGAATACTGCACCAATACCATAATTCTGAAAAGAGACTGTACCATCAGGATTAGTAATAGGCTCACCCTCTGCTCCTTTAAACTCAATGATTGCTTGTTGTAGGCCTCTAATTATTGCTGTGGCTGGTGGATTTTCCACAAGGTCAAATTTAACTGGAATCACTGAGCTATCAAACAAATCAAGGTTCATTAACCTACCATCATAAGTGTTGGTAGTCCTATCACAAGAATGGGGATGTTCATCTCCACCACCTTCGCGAACCTTAAGGTAATATAATTTATAAATAACCGTATCATCTACCAAATCTTTCACGTCTTTAGACGACACCTGATCTATCAAAGGAATTTTTGATGCATTGTCACCAGCTATAGTGTCAAATTTTAAACTAAAGTTTTCAGGATCAGCTTGAAATTCTTCGTAATTATAAAAGTGGGTTTCTAAAAAGGTTTCAATTTCGGCTTGTGCCCGTATTGCTTCTTCGCCTCTATCTCTCGGTGGAATAATATTCGCTGATGGGTTGTCTTTTTTACAGGAAACAGCAACTGTAAGCATTAAAACCAATATTGCGAATACGTATTTAATTTTTGTCATCATCAATTTTTTGTGAGCGCAAGATACAATTTTCCACTATTTTTGTATAACACATTAACATCGTTTTTGGGATAATAATTATGAGGATTGATAAATATTTATGGTGTGTTCGATATTTAAAAACAAGAAATATAGCAACGCAAGCATGCAGAAAAGGAGCAGTTCGTGTAAATGGCGATATCGTAAAACCTTCACGTGATGTTTATCCGGGTGATGTTATTTCGCTTCGGAAAGAGCAGATAAATTATCAACTTGAAGTTCTCGATCTGCCTGAAAGCCGTGTTGGAGCTAAGCTTGTGGATATTTATAGGAAAGACACAACTCCAAAAGAGGCCTTTGAAACAAACGAAATGCTTCAATATGCTAAAACCTATTACCGAAAAAAAGGAATTGGCAGGCCCACCAAAAAAGATCGCAGGGATTTGGATGATTTTACGGAATCTCCAGAAGAAGAAAATAAAGCGTAATAACTATATTTGAAAAAAAGTAACAAATGCAGGAAATAAGCACCGTTATTCTCGATAAAAAACAGATTGCACACAAAATAAAAAGGATTGCATACCAAGTCTATGAAACCAATGTGGAAGAAAAAGAAGTTGTTGTTGCCGGTATTATGACTAATGGCTTTCTGCTTGCAAAAATGATAAAGGTTGAATTGGAAAAAATTTCACCCATAAAAGTTTTGCTTTGCGAAGTGGTAATTGATAAAAAACATCCAACTAACAAAATTAAAACCTCTCTAGAACAAGAAGAATACAGAAACAAATCGTTGTTGTTGGTAGATGATGTATTGCATTCCGGAACTACATTGATTTACGGCGTAAAACATTTTTTAGAAGTACCACTGAAACAATTTAAAACTGCAGTACTTGTGGATAGAAACCATAAAAAATACCCTATAAAAGCAGATTTTAAAGGAATTTCATTATCAACTTCTTTGAATGAAAATGTTTCAGTGGTTTTTGAAAAAAATAACGACCGGGCAATTTTAGAATAGTTTCATTACTATTTTTTTAACCATCTCGTCAATATTTTCTTCACTATTATCAACTATCTCAGTTGCTTGGTTGTAGTAAAAAGCCCTCTCAAAAAGGTGCTTTCTAATAAAATCATTTAATGCTTTTGGTGTTTTAATATGTGAAAGCAAAGGTCTATTTTCCTTTTCTAAAAATAACCTATCGCTCAAAATTGTAAGCGGGGTTTTCAGAAATATTGTAACCACATTTTCCTGTTCTGTCATAAAAGACATCGAGTCTGCATAGCAAGGTGTTCCCCCTCCAGTTGCCAAAACGAAATTACCATCTTGAGAAAGTATCTTTTTAAGAATACTATTTTCAACCTTTCTAAAATAAACTTCTCCTTTGTTTAAAAATATATCTGGAATGCTGGAACCTTGTTCGTTTTCAATTTCTAAATCAATATCTTTAAAAGGAACATTTAAAACTTCCGCTAATTTTTTACCTACCGAAGATTTTCCACTTCCCATATAACCAATCAAGACAATTTTCATATTTATTAATGTAGCATTATTTATTTTAAAGCGATGAAAAGCTTCAATAATTTTACGAATTTTATAAGTTAAATCTATTTTTAAAATAAAAAATACAATTGCGAACCCCTGTTTGTCAACTGTTTTGAGTTTTTATCAAATTTAATCGATATTCGTTTTGAAAAATTAATTTAATGATAGTATATTTGCACCCGCATTCAAAGGAAGACCTGGTAGCTCAGTTGGTAGAGCAC
>JAGQYZ010000301.1 GCA_020435865.1 Aequorivita sp.
ACACAAACACAGGAACAGCTCCTGCACCATGTGTAACTGTAGGAATAAATGAAAACGAGGCCCTGAGCAACGTTTCCATATATCCAAACCCAGCAGATACAACTATTTCTTTATCAAACCTTACTGAAGCATACAACGTGGCCATCTACAATATGCTTGGCCAAAAAGTAAAAAAACAAACCGTTGATGCAAGCAACAGTAATATCAATATTTCTGATCTTACTTTGGGTGTATATGTATTGAAATTTGAAGACTATAACAACGTCTTGCGTTTTGTTGTGAAATAATCTTTAAAATCTCTTTTGTTTAAATTGAAAAGGAACCGCTAAAAACGGTTCCTTTTTGTTTTTAATAAACCACTGCCCACGCTTTTTCCTCCTTTTTGGCATAAGTGGTCTAGCATCCCTGCCAGAAACATGAGCAGTGGTATTTAATTATTTATTCTCCAACTTTCCTTAAATAGTCAATATCATTTTCAACCGTAAGCAATAAAATGCTTGTTGCAGTGCAGAACACTGGACTTGTAATGCAATGATGCCCGTTCCAACTGCCGTCCGTATTTTGGATTTTCAAAATACGTCCGCTCATGTCGTCATACCATTTCTTCCAATCCTTGTCTTTGTTTACCACTAAGGATTCTCCAGTTTGTAAAAAACTAAGGAATTCTTCTCCGCCATTATTTCCGAAACCGTTCAATACATCTTCCTGTTGCGCAGTGTTTTTTGCAGATTGATATACATTGTAACTTGTGGAATATTCTGCTGCCTCGGCTTCTGAATAGCCAGCTTTCATAAGGTTTTCAGCAGTTACAGGAGCATTTTCTGAAAGCATGCCCTCTTTCTTGGCT
Organism: Aequorivita sp.; assembly: GCA_020435865.1. GTDB lineage: Bacteria > Bacteroidota > Bacteroidia > Flavobacteriales > Flavobacteriaceae > Aequorivita. The sequence goes on from JAGQYZ010000301.1 coordinate 848, forward strand.
TTGTTGATGCGTTCTTCGGCTCTTCTGGCATCTTTTGCGGTTGCGCGAACACTTCCGCTAACGGCATAAAGCATAACACCCGCGCCATCATCTGTCTTTACTTTGTTGGTCTTTTCATCATAATTCCCTTTTTGGTAATTGCGTGTTTTATCTAATACACTTTTATCAACGTTGGCACCCATCGCCGAAGCAGATTCCAAAGCAGTACTTGCCAATCCGCTCTGCAAAACTCCTGCCCATCCGGCGCCTTGTTGCTTTCCTTCAGCATCAGTGGCAGCTTCAATTTTTGAAATACAGATATCCAAAGCTCGTTCAATTCGCTTCTTTTCTGAAGCTTTTAAATATTGATGAAGCATATTTGAAAGAAACTGTGCCGTAAGAACTGCATCTATATTCTGTCCAAGTTTTGTCTGTATTTGCGTGCCGCGCACATCAGTTATATATGGATTGTCTTTGGAAGTGTTTTCAACGGTCTCCAATAAATAATTTAAAGCATTTCCAAGATTATTGGAATACTTCCCTTTTACCAAAGTGTTTCCACTTCTTAAAAATGCCATTCCCACCATTGCGGTAGTTGCTGGATCAGCTGGAACAGCATGTGGATCCATAATCTCTTGATGAGCGTGGCTTCCCGCACCATAACCTCCGTTGGGCAATTGTGCCTCTGTCAACCACGAAAGTCCATCATTCACTGAAAGATTTAGATTTTCGTTATTCTTAAAAACACTGTAATCTTCAAACGATTGCTCGCCCATAACCGTCATAAAGACACACCCATCCTCGTGGGTCAACACCCTTTTTGTTTCGGGATAATTTTTTTTTGAAGAAATGAATCCCAATAAACCAAATCCTAAAAAAATTGGAAGCAATAATAAAAGTTTCGTTTTCATATATTTTTCTTTTTAAATTTCTACCGAAACTATTGATAATAGACATAAAATAAAACAGACATTTAGGGAATACATCTTTTCAGTGAGGGATAGTTGCTTTTAAATGATTTTTAATTTAAAAGCCGAAACTGGCCTCTTCATCCAATTTTAATATTTCAGAATAAGCTAGTAATTAAACCTATTTGAATTCTATAAGTCATAGTTACATTGAACATTAAAAAAAACTCATTATGAAAAAAGTACTGATAATCTTTATGGCCCTGGCCACTTTCGCATTAAATGCACAAAACAAGAATGCTGAAAGAAAAGAAAACCGCAAAGAGATGAAAGCAAATCTCACCCCAGAACAAAGAGCCGATCTAAAAACCAAAAAAATGACCTTGGCTTTAGATCTTACCATCTCACAGCAACAAAAAGTAAAACAGCTTATCTTAAAAGCAGAAAATGAAAAACCTGAACGTCCAGAAAACTGGAAAGAAATGACCGATACCCAAAAATATGAAGCCAAAAGCGCCATGATGGATAAGCGTATCGCAATGAAGAAAGATCTTAAAGAAATTCTTACCGAAGCACAAATGACAAAATGGGAACATCAGCAAGGCAGAAGACACGACCACAGAATGCCTAAAGAAAAGAGAGAAAGGAAAGGCCAAAATTAAAATTGTCATAAAATTTATACTTTTGGTGTGGTTATTGTTTTAGTTGTATTCAAAATAGTTACATTAGTAACTTTAAAATTAAAACTTGAAAAAAATGAAAAACCTACTAACAATATTTGCATTTGTGGCAACCATGATAATGGGCGTTCAAACAAGCTCTGCACAACAATTGTCACAAGACCAAAACAGACCAGAGGTAAAGGCTAAAACCGAAACTGCAAACCTTACTGAAGCATTGGGGCTAAACGGAGACCAAAGCCGTGCTGTATTTAGAGCTTTTGTGGCAAAGGAAGTTGGCTATCAAAAAAATGTGGATGGCAAGGATACTAAAAGTGCAGCAGTTATTGCCGAAAAGAAAAAATTGGACGACCAATTAAAGGAAGCAATGAAAAAAACCTTGACTGCAGACCAATATGCCAAATGGCTCAAAATGAATAATTAGTGATTAATTATATTTAAAATTAAAGTCCCTCTCTAATTTTAGAGAGGGACTTTTTTATAAAATATTTTTTTCTTTGTGTCTTTTGTTGCTATCCTTATTATTTAAGATTCTTCGCAACTTTCTCACAGGCTGCAATAGTAACATCCA
>JAGQYZ010000302.1:0-9649 GCA_020435865.1 Aequorivita sp.
CCGAATTCGATTGGAACCACAAAAAAATTGGGAAGTGAACAATCCTTCGCAATTGACTAAGGTTTTGGACAAACTTGAAGAAATTCAAAAAGATTTCAACAGCAATCAAAGTGGAGATAAAAGGGTTTCCATGGCAGATCTAATTGTTTTGGGCGGATGTGCAGCAATTGAAAAAGCCGCTAAAAATGCAGGGCACAACATTACTGTGCCGTTTACTCCCGGACGTGGCGATGCTTCACAAGAACAAACTGATGTAGATTCATTTACACACCTTGAGCCCGCTGCAGATGGTTTTAGAAATTATTTGAAGCCCGACCAGCACGCTTCTTTTGAGGAATTGTTGGTTGACAAATCACAATTGCTTACACTTACAGTTCCCGAAATGACTGTTTTAATTGGCGGTATGCGGGTTTTAAATACAAATTGGGATGGCTCCAGTCACGGTGTTTTTACCGATAAGCCAGAAACGTTGACCAATGATTTCTTCGTAAATCTTCTTGATTTGGGAACAACCTGGAAATCCGTTGGCGACGACGACCGTATTTTTGAGGGACGCCACAGAGCTTCGGATACCTTTAAATGGACTGGAACTCGAGCAGATTTAATCTTTGGGTCTAACTCAGAGCTTCGTGCAATAGCCGAGGTATATGCCTGCGAAGATTCCACCGAAAAATTTGTGGAGGATTTTGTCGCAGCTTGGCATAAAGTGATGAATTTGGATCGTTTTGATTTAAAATAAGCCAAATGTAAATTATTCTATAAATGAAACAGAGTTGCAAAATATGTGGCTCTGTTTTTTTACTTTTATGAAACTATGAAAGACAGATTATTTGATTTGATACGGTTGAAAGATGTTTCGGAAGTTAGAACACTGCTGAAAAATTCTGCAGAACTGGTTTCCGAAAAAGACACTCGCGGCTCCACGCCACTTTTACTTGCCACTTATTATGGCTTTTATGATATTTCAGAAATTATTTTAAAATTTCCGCAGAATATCGATGAACAGGATGCTTCTGGAAATACGGCGTTGATGGGCGTTTGTTTTAAAGGTTTTGATAATCTTGCTAAATTATTGCTGGAACATGGCGCCAAACCTAACATGCAAAACTTTAATGGCGCCACTGCTTTAATTTTTGCAGCAACCTTTGGCCGAAAAACAATTGCGCAATTGCTTTTGGATAAAGGCGCAGATAATTCCATAAAAGACGACAGGGGGTTGATGGCTGCAGACCACGCAAAAATGCAGGGAAACCGGGAAATGGTAGAACTGCTCGAAAAAAATTAATTGTGAAGAAGAAACTTAACATTACAATCATACAAAGCGAACTGCATTGGGAAAATGCCGAAGCCAATCGCATGATGTTCTCTGAAAAAATCCAAAATATTGAAAGTGAAACGGATTTGATTGTGCTTCCCGAAATGTTTTCTACTGGGTTTTCCATGAATGCCGAAAAACTTGCTGAACCAAACGATGGAGAAACTTTAAATTGGATGATTTCCGAAGCACAGAAAAAAAATTGTGCAATAACAGGAAGCGTTATTATTTCTGAAAATGATAAATTTTACAACCGTCTATTTTTTGTTTTTCCCGACGGAAGTTTTCAGAAATATGACAAAAAACACACCTTCACTTTAGCAAAGGAAAACGAAACATATTCCGCCGGAAAAGAGCGGTTAATTATTGATTATAAAGGCTGGAAAATCTGTCCATTGGTTTGTTACGATTTGCGTTTCCCCGTTTGGGCAAGAAACACGAAAGACTACGATGTATTAATTTATGTAGCAAATTGGCCAAAGGTACGTACCCTCGCCTGGGATATTTTACTTCGTGCACGCGCCATTGAAAATATGGCGTATTGTGTAGGAGTAAATAGAGTAGGTTTTGATGGAAATGATCACGAATATATAGGTCACTCCGCAGTTTATGATGTTCTGGGGAAACAGATTTCAACAGCTAATTTTGAAACTGAATTTACCGAAACAATTTTTTTGGAAAAAGAACACATTGAAAGCAATCGAAAACACCTTCAGTTTTTAAACGATCGCGACAGTTTTACTTTAAGGTAAAAGTCTCATTCAAGCTCCAATTGGCACGCACCTCAATCTGTTTGGGGTAATAGATTATTTTTTCTGGCTCCATTCGGTTTAAAAAATTTCCAGTATCCCACCTTCCGTTATGGTTGGTATCGTAAATAATTCGCAAAAAATATTTATCAGGAGAAAGCTCGTCGAAGAAAACGTTTTTATTTTCAGTTAAATATGCTTCAGTAACAATATTATACTTGCTATCCACCATTTCCACAATAACAGGAAACTGATTTACATTTATTAAAGCAAGATTCAGTGTGCCATAATCTGAAGCAAGCCGTGTGTTTACACTATATTGAAGCGTGTCGTTCGTCTTTTCAAAAAAGTCTGTCAATGCCCCAGGCAAGAGTTCTATGGAATAACTTTGCTCTTCTTTTTTAGGAAAATACACTTCGGCCCAATTGTATTCCTTGTTCAATCTAATTGTAGCTTCAACCAAAGACGAATCTTTGGCCATCACCTGAAACTTTTCAGCATCAAAAGAAACCAAGGGCATATTTGCGCGCAATTTAAAAGTATCCTTTAATTTTAAAATACCCGTTTTTACTGCCGAAATTTTCAATGAATCATTATAAAGTTCACGCATTCGAATCGTAGTTGTGTCAATTTCATTTCGGTTCGTGACTTTAAAAATTAAGGAATCGGTTTCAACAGCTGGTTTAAACCAATAGTGAAGTGTGTCTGTCTTTTCGTCTTTAAAAACTGTAGAGACATAATCCTGCGGTACTTCAGAAAGGACTTTAATATCTAAACTATCTGTACGGCCTTCATAGCCAAAAACAATGTGGTTTTTACCTACTTGGCTTGGTCGTGCCAGTTTGTAATCTGAAATTTCTTTGAAAAGCGTAAGCGTGTAAGATGAATCTGTGGGTAAGGTAATCAATTGTTTTACGAAACCTATTTTATCGTTTTTCGGTTGAAAAGTGTAATCGTTATTTTTTTCTTTTAAAGCGAGCAATAAATAGTTCCCTTCCTTTAAATTGGTTAGTTCAAATGTGCCTGTACTGTCTTTTGTAACTGTTATATATGTAGGTTTTTCAGTAAAAACCAAGGAATCATTAAAAGTTTCGCCTGCTTCATAAAGCATTACGGTTGTAGGAATTTCTGGCGCAATAAGCTGTGCGTCTTTCACTTTTCCAGTAAGTTTTAAGCTATCAATATAACTTCCTGTGGAAAAAATGTATTTAAAATACTCAAACTGATTCCCTTCATTATTGTCCACAATACTCTTTCCAAAGTTGAAGGAATAGGTTGTGTTGGGTTTTAAAGTGTCTATCAATTTTATTTTCAGTGTTTTTGAAGTATTGAGCGGTGTGATGATAGGTGCATATTTCATCGGGGGTGAAATGATGAGCTCCTTAGTTAAATCTTTCAACTTGATATATTCGTCAAAACGGATTTCAATTTCATCTCCTGTAAAATTTGTACTATAGTTTTCGGGGCTGCTTCTCACAATTATTGGTGGAATGGTATCCCTTGGCCCACCAGAAGGCGTTCCTTTTTTTGCACAATCAACAAAAGAAAGTATAAACAGAAATGCGATGGGTATATAAAGGAGACGATGTTTCACTGAAAATTTTTAAAAAATTTAGGTAGGCGTTGAATTTAATTTTCCAAAAATAAACAATAACCAATTACTATTTCCAAATTACTTTAGGTTGTTGCTATCGTAGCAACACTAATCTTTACATTTTCGCCTTTCAATAATTGCAATGCGCATTTTTCCAGTGTAGCACCAGTTGTAATAATATCGTCCACTAATAAAATGTGTTTGTTTTTAATTTCGCCCAAATGCTGAGCAGAAAATAATTCTTCGGCCTCAAAACGGAGTATTCTCGTTTTAAAAGCTTGCGATCCAGTTTTTGAAATTTTTATCAATATGTCATCCCGATATGGAACATTTAAGGCCAATGCAATTTCTTTTCCGAATCCTTCCACTTGGTTAAAGCCGCGTTTCTTTAGCTTTTGTTTATGCAATGGAACGGGAATTACCATTTCAACTTCTTTATAATGATTGTTTTCTGCCAGTTCCGCTCCAAGCCATTTCCCAAAAAATGAACTTATCTCCTTTTTTCCACGATATTTTAAATTGTGTAGTAATTCCTGTGTCAATCCTCTTTTCTGAAAATAAATTAGCGCCGTTGCGTTTTTTACCAAAAATCTTCCATAGAATTTATCCTGCAACATTTCACTTCCCGTTTTATGAAAAGAAGCGATAGGGAGTGAATGAATACAATCCATACAAAGCACCGTTTCTCCCTTAAGAAGTTGCTCCTTACAGCCAACACAAACCTTTGGAAAAAACAGATTTAACATAATTTAAGAATTTTTACCATTTTGTAAACGTTTGTTAAAGAAATACCTAAGTACATTTACCGCCTAAACTTAACTTATTAATTATGAGTACTGAAAACGAAAACAACAGTGGTAAATTCAAAATCCTTATAGGGGTTCTATCGGTTTTGCTTATTGCCTTGGCGGTTTATACCGTAACATTGTTCAACGACAATAAATCTACGATTTCAAATCTTGAAACGCAAAAAGCAGATATTGAGCAGGAATTGGAAGGATTGATTGCTAATTATGACGAAGTAATAAAGGATAATGAACTTAAAGACAAAGATTTGCTTGCTGCCAGAGAAAGAATTACGGTTCTTTTGGATTCAGTAAAAGATGCAAAAGCGAATATTGGCTTGATTGAAAGATACAAAGCTGAAGTAGGCAGACTAAAACAAGAACGCACGCTGCTTTTTAAACGTGCAGACAGCTTGATTGCAGCCAACAAACAACTTGCCATGGAACGCGATAGTACTTCAACAGAGCTTTCCAATACACGAATGGTGGTTGATTCCGTAAGTCAAGAAAATATGGCGATGACTGAAACCATCAAAAAAGGTTCTATCGTAAAAGCTACGGACCTACGTGGAGAAGCAGTTATTATTAGAAACAGCGGAAAGGTTGTGGATACAAAACGCGCAAGCCGTGCTGATAAAATTAGAGCCTGCTTTACGTTAGCTCCAAATGCAATTGCTCAAAAAGGGGACAGAATTCTTTACGTACAGGTTATAAACCCAAAAAATAAAATGATGGGCGATAATACTGTGAAACAATTTGAAGATAAAAATCTTAATTATAGCGCTTCAACAAATGTTTTTTATGAAAATGATGAACTTGATGTTTGCATTTTGGTAAACGCCTCAGAAGCTGATCTTATAGAAGGTAGATATACCATCAACCTTTTTGATGGCCCAAACCAAATTTCAACCACCACTATGGAGCTGAAATAAACTTATTTTATAAAGAGTAGGTAATTTATAAAATAAATGAAACCGCCGTGAAGTTATCACGGCGGTTTTTTTATTTTTGCGCTATGGCAAACAACGAAGATCAATTTAAAAAAGTAGTATCCCACGCAAAGGAGTACGGTTATATTTTTGCATCCAGCGAAATCTACGATGGCCTCAGTGCTGTTTATGATTATGCTCAAAATGGTGTTGAGCTTAAGAAAAATATTCGCGAATATTGGTGGCACAGCATGGTTTATATGCACCAAAATATTGTAGGCATAGATTCTGCAATATTGATGCACCCAACGACTTGGAAAGCCTCTGGCCACGTTGATGCTTTTAACGACCCGCTGATAGATAACAAAGATTCAAAAAAACGCTATCGGGCCGATGTTTTAATTGAAGATTATGCTGAAAAGCTTTTTCAAAAAGCGCAAAAGGAAATTGAAAAGGCAAAAGGCCGTTTTGGCGATAGTTTTGATGAAGAACAGTTTGTAACCACCAATCCGCGCGTTATAAGATATCTTGAAGAACAACGCACAGTTCTAGAACGAATGGCGCGTTCCTTAGAAAAGGAAGATTTGGCAGATGTGAAAGCTTTGATTGAAGAACTTGGAATTACCGATCCAGATACTGGTTCGAAAAATTGGACCGAAGTGCGGCAGTTCAACCTTATGTTTGGCACAAAACTGGGTGCTTCTGCAGAAAGTGCTATGGATCTTTACCTTAGGCCAGAAACAGCGCAAGGTATTTTCGTTAACTTTTTGAACGTTCAAAAAAGCGGAAGGATGAAAATCCCTTTCGGAATTGCCCAAACCGGAAAAGCATTCCGTAATGAAATTGTTGCACGCCAGTTCATCTTCCGCATGCGCGAGTTTGAACAGATGGAAATGCAATTCTTTGTTCGCCCTGGCGAAGAACTTAAATATTACGAATATTGGAAGGAAAGCCGCTTAAAATGGCATCTTTCTTTAGGTATGGGTGAAGAAAACTATCGTTTTCACGATCACGAAAAACTAGCGCATTACGCCAATGCAGCGGCGGATATTGAATTCAATTTTCCATTCGGTTTTAAGGAACTGGAAGGAATTCATTCCCGAACCGATTTCGATTTAAAAGCACATGAAAAATTCTCTGGAAAAAAACTACAGTTTTTCGATCCAGAGTTGAATGAGAGTTATGTACCCTATGTTGTTGAAACCTCCATCGGTTTAGACAGAATGTTCCTTGCCGTTTTGAGCAACTCGCTTCAAGATGAAACTTTGGAAGATGGTAGCGTAAGAACTGTTTTGAAAATTCCTGCTATTTTAGCGCCCGTAAAAGCAGCAGTACTTCCGTTGATTAAAAGAGACGGTCTGCCAGAAATAGCTCAAAAAATAATAGAAGACCTGCAATGGGATTACAACGTAAACTATGACGAAAAAGATGCCGTAGGAAGACGCTATCGCCGTGCTGATGCAGCCGGAACACCTTTCTGTATTACCGTGGACCATCAAACTATTGAAGACAATACCGTAACAATACGTTATCGCGACACCATGGAGCAGGAACGTATTAAAATTGAAGAAATTTCAGAAAAAATGAAGGAAACCATTTCATACAAAAACTGGCTTTCCTAAAAATTTTAAGTTGTTAATTCTATATTTTGAAAGGGAGAATATTAATTTATTCTCCTTTTTTTTATGTCAACTAGTTGTATAGGGGTAGCTTTATCGCACCGATTCATTCTTCGCAGGCCATTAAATTTTATCCACACTTTTTGTCCGTCTATCTTGAAGGTCTCTTCCAAATTGATGGGATCCAGATAATAAAATTCCATCTTATCGCCCGGCATTTGTATTGTGTATGGACAATCGCCTTCTTTATCAGAATATACAATAGTTCCTAACGAATAACCCTCCCCCATCATTGTTATTGAATCTACAGTTTCAGTATTTGTAGTGGTTTCAGAAGTGGAGGTAGTTTGGGTTTGCTTTTCTGTGGTGCCACAAGAAAGAATTAATACTGCAAATATTACAAGTCCTGTTTTTAAAAACATTTTTTATTTTTTTAAATGAAAAATGAAGATACAAAATTTAAAAGTATGCCCGCAACTGAATACTACCAGTATGCACCGTTTTTGTTGTTTCGCTTTTTCTTCCAAAATAGGAAAGATTGGCATCCAAATATTTGGTTATTCTTTTTTGAAAAAGCAAACGCCACGTAAAGTTGGTGCCGGGCTGCAAGCCTTCCAGCATTTGATAGGCCACAGGTGAAAAAGGACTTCCTTCAAATTTATTATCAATATAATTAAACTCGCCGTTGAGTGAAATTTTTTCGGCATTGGTATAAGCGAATGAAAAACCAACAGTTTGTTGATTCAGTTTTTCCATATTACCTAGTTGATTATCTTGATTTGCGAATTCATAAAACACATCAAATCTTGCCTGTTGACTGAATAGATATGAAATTTTTGGATTAAATTCATACGAGTCCAAACGATAATTTCTGTTTGCAAAATTCTCCGAAAGGCTCTCATTACTACTGGTTGCGCCTTTTAAATTCAGCACCCAACTTTCCCAAAATTTATGATTGAAATTAAGTTGATGGCTTTTAAGTTCATTTCGCTGTAAACCCACTGCCAACAAGTTGTCGCTCGATGTAGAAATAAAAGTATAACTCGTTGTAAAATGTTGTTTTCCGCGATTAAAAAACAAAGCATTCCTAAAATTCAGTGTCAATCCCAATTGGTCATCACCACCATCTTGAAACGGATTTATGTTAAATCCATCGTTTTTTCGTTTTACTTTTCGATCCAAGACATAGGAAGTTTGGTTGTAAAAATGTGAAAGCACCTTTTTAAAACCTTCCTTATTAGACCAATTTTGAGGATTCAAAGTGAGAATCTGACTAAACTTGTTCTGTCTAATTTTTATGAATATCTGATTGGGAAGCAAAACCCGAATGTACTCTGCCTGATCCTGAAACTGAGCTACTTCAAACTCTTCTAATTCCTGAATTCCGTTGTTGTTATAATCTATCCAAGTGTAAACACCTTGTCCTGGTTCAGTTTTTACATAAGTGAATTCCTGTTGCGGAACCACTCCATTGTTCGCTTCCAAAGCTGTATTCCAGCGAACGCCACCATCAAACAACGACTGATTATACAAAATTCGAGAATTTAATGAACGTTCGGTTTCACGCTTGTCTATGGTTACAGGAAGCGAATCATTAGGATCAAAACCAGTACCTGTATTGGGTTCATATTTCAAGGTTCTGTAATTCGCAAAAGCCGAAAGCTGTGTGTTTTCAGTATTAATAAGCTTAGACTTTAAATAATACGTATTGGATGAATTCACTTTTTGAAGCATATTATTACGAACGCTATCATTCACCCGAAACTGATACCCCGCTTCTACAAAAACATTGGTGCTATCGCCAATGCCAGAAAAAACTTCAAAAGCACTGAATTTTTGACTTATGGGTGAAATACTATCTCGCGAAACATCTTTTATTTGATTGTCCTCCAAAGACACTTTTCCACCCAACCAAGCTTTATCAAAAGAATATGTGGTTGTGTTGTTCAGCCTGAAAAATTTAGAGGAAATGGAATCTGCCTTACTGTTCAAAAAGCTTCCATAGGTAAGTATTCTTAATTTTTTCAATTTTAAATCCGAAGCGATTACGTGTCGTGTTCCGTTGAAATTTTCAGAATAATTTAAATTTTGGAACTCATAACGACCCCCTCCAATCTTTGGGTGAGAAACGGCAACACCAGAAATAACAAAACTTTGGTTTCCCATGGGATTGATAAGATTCCAATCGCGGTTGAATTCAATATTATAAAGTCTTTCAATGGTCCTAAAATCATTTTGAACAAAATCCAACGAGCCAAAAGCTTCCACTTTCAAAGTATCGGCCGTTGTCAAAACACGCTGTTTAAATGCCAATCTTCCTGCAAAGCCATCGTTGTTGCCGTCATCAATATCACTGAAAAGATTAAGATCATTTTGGCTTCCAGCTAATTCAAAATCTATTTTGGTTTTTCCCGAAGGGTGGAAACTTCCATTTAGGCCTCCAACTTGTAATTTTATTGGAGCATTCAAACGAATTACTGGGGCATAATTTCCTTGTGGCACTCCATTAACAGGAGCTATATATTCAAAAATACGACTGATCGCGTTGTTGTCGCTAATTACATAATCACCATTATTATTGCCCACAAGCGAAAACCGAACACTGAAAAGCTCATCATCAGGATTATTTGAAAACACGAAGACTTCTTCGCCATTTAT
>JAGQYZ010000302.1:9659-10128 GCA_020435865.1 Aequorivita sp.
ATTTCTTTTTTATAAAGAATTTTGTTTTCGGAATACGTATCTGGCACTGCCGATGGTGCGGTCATCAAATCTTTGTCATCGCCTGCAGCTTTTAAGATTGCAACTTGTTCTTCGGTAAGATTTTGCTGCAAAGGTTGGTTTTTTGCGTCATTTTCTGAATAAATATACACGCCCAGATCCAGATTCTCACTGGTATAATTTCCACCTCCGTAACCTATAAAACGTGTGTAGTTTCTGTCTGTGTATTGATACTCCACTGAAATACGCATGTTGCTGGTTATTGGGTAGGTTGGATTGAATTTCAGTTCGCCAGCGTTGTAATCGATTACGTAATCTTCATTTTCGCCACGTTTCAATAGCAAACCATTTACATAAACCCTTTCGCTGCCTGAAACTACCAAAATATAAAGTTCTCCATTTGGACCGACCAATTTGTAGGGCCCTTGGTTTCCTTCCTGACCAATAAATT
>JAGQYZ010000303.1 GCA_020435865.1 Aequorivita sp.
ATGCCGAAATTTTAAAATCAAATTCTCTGACTGCAAAATATTTAAATGGTGAAATGAAAATTGAAGTGCCCAAAAAACGTCGTACTTCAAAAAATAAAGTTTTAATTACAGGTGCGCGGCAGAACAATCTGAATAATATAGACGTTACTTTTCCTTTAAATGTATTTACAGCCGTTACAGGAGTTTCTGGAAGTGGGAAAAGCACATTGGTAAAAAAAATTCTTTACCCAGCACTAATGCGAGAAATTGGAGGTTACGGTGAAAAGCCGGGACAATTTTCAGAAATAAAAGGAGATTTCAAGACTATAAAAAGTATCGAATTCATTGACCAAAACCCCATTGGCCGCTCCAGCCGAAGCAATCCAGTAACCTATATTAAAGCGTATGACGATATTCGAAATTTATACGCTTCCCAAAAACTTTCAGATATACGTGGATACAAAGCCAAACATTTCAGTTTTAACGTAGATGGCGGACGCTGCGAAACTTGTAAAGGTGACGGCGAAGTAACCATAGAAATGCAGTTTATGGCTGACGTGCATTTGGTTTGCGACACCTGTAATGGAAAGCGTTTCAAAAAAGAAGTGCTTGAAGTAACTTTTCAAAATAAAAACATAGACGATATCCTGACGATGACCGTTGATGATGCCGTGGAATTTTTCGGAAAACATAAGCAAGGTAAAATAGCTGCAAAACTCCAACCATTGCAAGATGTAGGTTTGGGCTATGTACAATTGGGGCAAAGCTCCTCTACCCTTTCTGGCGGTGAGGCGCAACGCATCAAACTCGCCTCTTTTTTAGTGAAAGGGACCTCAAAAGAAAAAACCGTTTTTATATTTGATGAACCTACAACTGGACTTCATTTTCATGACATTAAAAAATTACTCGCTTCTTTTTACGCTTTGTTGGATAGAGGCCATACTGTTATTGTTGTAGAACACAATTTAGATCTCATAAAGTGCGCTGACTATATAATCGATTTAGGCCCCGAAGGAGGCGAAAACGGAGGAAAAGTTGTAGCAGAAGGCACTCCTGAAGAAGTTGTAAAAAGTAAAGAATCATTTACAGCTTCATACTTAAAGGAAAAACTTTAAGAATCTTTAGAGGTTTTTGGCACACTAATTGAAATCAAAAATAACAGAAAATAAGATTTTAAGTTTTTTGGTTGGTTAGTTTTTAAAGTCCGTTGAATTGGTAAAACAGTTCAACGGATTTTTTATTTGAGTACTTCCAAAATAGCCTCTCAATTTAATCAACCCTCCAAATTATCACTGATAATCAATCATTTAAAAATTTGGCACGGTCGTTGGTTATTCATAAGCGTACACAGCTTACCAAAAAAATCACAGCAAGTACAAACCTTTTAAATCTTTAAATTATGAAAAACATAGCGCTAATATTCAGCATCCTTTTAATGGGGTTTTCGGCAAATGCAACTTCAACTGAAAGTGAAAACAACTTCAGAAGAGGTTATGATGGTAACGCCTACATCTTTGTAGAAGGCGATGTGGAATTCTCCGTTTTCCCCGATGGCCAATTTGATTTTGTTTATGTTGGGCCACAAACAGGTTCACAGGTAACCATTAGCACTCCAAACGTCAATGTAAGTTTCAATTCAGGGTATGATTATGAAACCTATGTTCAATATGACGACTATGGCGCAGTAATTCAAGTGGAAAATGTCCCAATTTATTATGACTACTATGGCCGCATTACACAGGCAGGAAATGTAGATATTCAATACAACGATAGAAGAATCGTTCGTGTTGGTGGGCTTCATATAATCTATAACAATTATGGCTACTTTTCTCACTGTACAGGTCTAATAAATAGGTACAACCCATATTATGTTTATCGCCCTTGGCATGTCTATTACGCGAGACCTATCTTTAGCCACTGTGTAGTTTATGATATGCCCTACAGAAGATATTACAACCCTGTTAGATATAGTTATCACGATCATATTGTGTATTACAAAAACAGAAATCGTGTAGCCTACCACAATGGTCGCAGAGATTTTTACCGCCCAGGAAGTCGTGTTTATGATAAAAACGGAAGAGTTTCCGTAAATAAAAATTATAACCCAAACCGAGTAAACACAATGGTTGCTTCAAATAATACACGTACTAATAATAGTTCAGTAAGAAATAATAATACCCGAAACAATGATGTAATACGAACTAATACTAGTAGAAATAACGTAACCAGAAGCGTTGGCACAAACAGTAAAGGTGCTTCAACTATAACTAGAACTACTCGCAATACAAGAAATAGCTCAAATAATACTGCTTTAAAAAATACCAGAAGTGAAAATACAGTTCGCTCTAGCAATACAAAAAGTTTTTCTACAGGAAGAACCGTTCAGAAACAACAAACTAGGGCTGCTTCTTCAAACAATAGAAGTAGTTCAGTAACAAGAAGCACAACACAGGCTCCTAAAAGAGAAACTGTGAGCCGTAGTACCGTAAATAAATCCAGTGCTCCCTCAAGAAGCAGTTCCAAAGCGAACGCATCTTCAAGAGGCAATTCCTCAAACAGCAAAAATAAAAGAGGAAGAGGATAAAGATAGTTTTTTGGTTGGTTGGTTAAACCTCCGTGATTCGTTTTCGAAGATCGGGGGTTTACTTTTTAATTAAGAATTAGTGAAGCCATTTGTTTCGTCAGTTCCCTCCTACTATATTTTTCAATCCCTTCGGAAGTAGTCTTTAAATCTCCACTTTTGAATTCTTCATACAATTGAAGAATTTCAGCTTTCAGTTCATCATCGTCCCAGTAACTGAAAAATCTTCCAGATTTGGTTTCAACAATAATAGCTTCCATGTCACTTTCCTTTGGTCCCAAAGCAATTATGGGACGCTTGGCAGCTAAATATTCAAAAAGTTTACCAGGAATAATGGCGCGGGTTTCCGCACTGTTTATTTCAACAATAAGAAGCACTTGGCTTTGGTATTGCATTTTTAAAGCTTCGGAATGGGAAACGTACCCAAAAAATTCACAATTCTCCAGTAGCTTAAAACTATCCAGACTCTGCTTTACTTCATCGCTCACAGCACCAGCAAATTTCAATTGCAAATCTTTTTTGAAAGAAGTATTGTCCTTGCAAATTTCAGCAAGCACTTTCCATAAAACCTCAGGATTTCGCTCACTCAAAAGTGAACCTATATGTGAGATTGAAAAAGTTGAATCCATCACAAAATCCATTTCTTCCGAAATATCAAAACCATTTGTAATAACGGCAATTGGAGTTTTGGTAATCATTTCAAACTCTTTTTTAGTTGTGGGACTGGTTACCGTAATATTATCTGCTAATTTTAAAACTGCTGCTTCCAGTTCTTTATGCTTTCTAGCTGAAGATTTGCTTAATCGAAGTGATTTATGATAATGAATCGTGGTCCACGGATCGCGAAAATCTGCAATCCATTTCACGTTCACCTTTTTTTTAAGTTGCATTCCTATAAGATGAAGACTATGCGGAGGACCCGTTGTTATTATAATATCCACAGGATTTTCAACAATGTATTTTGAAAGAAATGCAACCGAAGGTTTCACCCAGCCAATACGCGCATCGGGTATAAAAAAGTTTCCGCGAACGTAAAGCATCAACTTTTCCATTACGGAAATTTCCTTTTTCGAAATAATCCCGCTGCTTATTTGTTTCGTTTTCTTTTTTGAAAAGATTTTGGCGAAACGATACGGCTCTTTAATGGGGTGTTTTAGTACTTCAACATCAGAAGGAATCTCAGACGAAAAATTTTCATCAACCAAAGGATAATTAGGATTTTCGGGAGCATATACAATTGGTTCTACACCAAATTCCCTAAAGTATTTCACAAACTTTAACCATCGCTGTACGCCAGGGCCGCCAGCTGGAGGCCAATAGTATGTGATGATTAGGGCGCGTTTCATTTATTCTTTCACTTCTTTTTTCCGAAATGCAAAGTACAATCCGCTTACTAAAATCAACAGAAAAACAATGCTACTTGCCAAGGAAATGCTGCTTCCCGTTTGAATTACTTTCGGTTCAAATTTGAATTCTATTTTGTTATTACCAGGAGGAATTACCATCGCGCGCAAAACATAATCTGCACGGAAGTATTCTGCAGGTTTACCATTTATATATGCGTTCCATCCTTTTGGATAATATACTTCTGAAAACACTACTAACTGATCTGTATCGGTTGAAGCTTCATAAACCAAATGATTTGGCTGATAACTAAAAAGTTCAATGGTAGAAATTGTATCTCTTTGAATATTTTTAGTAGGTATTTTTGAAAGGAATTCTTTATTTACAACCGCAGTCTTTTTTGTATCCAAACTATCGAGAAGCGCAATTTCCTCATTCGCATTTTCTGCTGGAAGTACGTTTTCAATAAACCAAGCATCGCCATTGGCGTATGGATTTCTTTGTGCCACTGGTCCGCCATTTTTGGATTGCGTAATAATGTAGCGCACGTTCAACATATTTAGAATCCCGATATTTCCTTTGCTGATGTAGAATTCAAATAAATCCTGCATTCTGCCCGGTTTTGCGGCGTGATAACCACCCAATGCATTATAATAATAACTGGCGCGCCCACTATTAAAAGCATTTGTTGTGGCATCATAGACGCGGTAATGGCCATCATCTTTTAAAATTTGCTCATCGGCGCCATTCTTTTGAAAAGGTTCATCAACCAATTTTGCCTGCACGAAATCATCTTCGTTCACATATCTTCTGTCAACGCCAACCAAATCAACTATAACCAAAAGCGAAAGTGCGGCAATGGCATAGCCTTTTTTAAGTTTTTCTTTCATAAAAAACCAAAGAATTGCTGCTGTTAAAACCACAAAAATCAACGAACGAATTGCATCAGATGTGAAAAGCGACATTCTATCCTCACGAATGGCTTCCAAAAACGGAAGGCCCATTTCATCCCTAAAATAACTATCGTACGGACTAGCAAAATCGAAAAGTGAAGATTTGAAGAGAATAAAGAGCAACGTAATACCGCCAACAATTCCCGTGGACCAAAGCAGTGCTTTTTTCTTTTCATCTTCCCTTTCAAATTGACTGAAAAACTGATGAAGCCCAACGATAGCAATAACTGGAAGAATCAATTCAATAATTACCTGTATGGAGGAAACTGCCCGGAATTTATTGTACATCGGCACATAATCAATAAAAAATTCTGTAAGCCCACTGAAGTTTTTTCCCCATGATAATAACAATGCCAAAGCAAATCCAGAAAC
>JAGQYZ010000304.1:0-803 GCA_020435865.1 Aequorivita sp.
CCTCACCGCCAAAATCGGCGTGACCGGGAGTATCGATAATATTGATTTTTGTGTCTTTGTAAACAACGGAAACGTTTTTTGAGGTAATGGTAATACCTCGCTCACGTTCCAAGTCGTTGTTATCCAGGATAAGTTCGCCTGTGTTTTCGTTTTCACGGAAAAGGCTACAGTGGTGCATAATTTTATCAACCAGCGTGGTCTTACCGTGGTCAACGTGGGCAATAATGGCGATGTTTTTTATTTTCATAGCGATGCTCCTTTTTTAAGAGGGTGCAAAAGTAGTGTTTCTAAGTGGATTAGAAGCAAATTGTAAGTATATTATTTCTTCAATATTATGATATCAAAAATCTTAAGAAAGTGAAAAGTTTTGAATACTTTATCAGAATAGGAAAATACATATCTTTACAATGCTAAAATTATAGTATGAAACTTGAATTAATCCCAAAAATAAAACATACAAATTCCAACAATTTTTTTCTTCTCGCTGGTCCCTGCGCCATTGAAGGTGAAGAAATGGCCATGCAAATTGCCGAAAAGATTGTGAAAATTACCGATAAGTTAGAAATTCCATACATATTTAAAGGAAGTTTTAAAAAAGCAAACCGAAGTCGCATTGATAGTTTTACAGGAATTGGCGATGAAAAGGCATTAAAAATTCTTCGCAAAGTTTCCGAAACTTTTGACGTTCCCACAGTTACTGATATTCACGAAGTAAGCGATGCTGCAATGGCAGCAGAGTATGTGGATGTTTTGCAAATACCAGCATTTCTAGTACGCCAAACCGATTTGGTGGTTGCCGCGGC
>JAGQYZ010000304.1:926-2833 GCA_020435865.1 Aequorivita sp.
CAAGATATGATTGTTGACTTTAGAGGAATTCCAACAATGAAACAATATGCCCCAGTTGTTTTAGACGTAACTCATAGCCTACAACAACCCAACCAAAGTGCTGGTGTTACAGGCGGGCGGCCCGAAATGATCTCTACCATTGCCCGCGCAGGAATTGCAACAGGCGCAGATGGAATTTTCATTGAAACCCATTTTGATCCCGCAAACGCCAAAAGCGATGGTGCTAATATGCTTAATTTAAATCTACTCGAAAAATTATTAACTGAGCTTATAGCAATTCGCAAAACTATCAATAGCCTCTAAAATAGAGCTTAAATTAAAGAGCCCTGCCATTTTTTTAACGACAGGGCTCTCCCTTTTGGCTATAACAATCCTTCATAAAATATAAGAAATGTTGATTTAAAAAGACTGTTCCTTTTTGGGAACAGTCTTTAACTCAATACTTATAAAACTCCCCAATTAAATAAGTATTCAAATATCGGGCTAAAAGCACATACCAATCAAGAGGGAAATCCCCCTTTTTTTTACAGGGTTTTTCCTGTTTTTTATAAGGGCTTTCCCCCTTTTTTGTTTTAAAAGAAAAATAGAAGGTGTTTTCATTCAAAAAAAAGGTTGCCCATTACGGACAACCTTCCCAAATCACTATTGATTAACTCCCCAATTAATGTCTAGTGATACAAAGATGCGGCATAAAACAATGTTAGTCAAGAGGGAAATCCCCCTTTTTTTTACAGGGTTTTTCCTGTTTTTCAATAAATTTCAAAAGAAAAAAGCTGTTCCAAAACGGAACAGCTTCTCTTCAAACTATGGCAATGTTAACTCCCCAATTAATTTGCTGTTGTAAAGATGCGAAGAACTTCAAAGCCAGTCAAGAGGAAAAACCCTGTTTTTTAGAGGGGGATTTCCCCCTTTTTTCCTAAGGGTTTTCCCTTATTTTTAGCATTTATAGGCCTTAGCAGCTAAAATTTATTTTAGTGATTAATTTGCAGGATAACTATTTTTATACTTACTTTGCATTTCAAAGTACTTTATTATGAGTGAAAAAGATTATTTAAAAGACATCAACGAGATAAAAAATTTAATGGACCGCTCTTCTCGGTTTATCTCGCTTAGTGGGCTCTCAGGTATTTTTGCAGGAATTTATGCTATAGTCGGAGCTGTAATTGCGTATGTATATCTTTTCCCAAAACAAGGAGAATACCTTACACTTCACAGTTGGAATTTTAAACTTTTACTAATTCTATTGGCTTCAGTACTCGTGCTCAGTATAATTACCGCCTACCTTTTAACTACGCGAAGAGCCAAAAGAAACAATGAAAAAATTTGGGATACTACCACCCAACGCCTACTGCTTAATTTTCTCATACCCCTAGTCACTGGTGGTATTTACATAATCATTAAACTGAACAGTCAGCACTATGGACTCACTGCTTCGCTGATGCTTATCTTTTATGGGCTTGCCCTCGTGAATGCTTCAAAATATACTATTGGCAATGTAAAATATTTAGGCTATGCCGAAATAATTATTGGTCTTATCTGCGCCGCACTTCCAGGCTATGGGCTCTGGTTTTGGCTGCTAGGCTTTGGGCTTTTCCATATTATCTACGGAAGTATTATGTACCTTAAGGAAAGAAATAGCTAGGCGTGGGGATTATAGATAACATAAACAAACTTTTTGATCATCGTATTCGCTTGGGGATTATGAGCATACTCGTGGTGAACGAAGATGCCGATTTTAATCGCCTAAAGGAATTGCTGGATGTTACCGATGGTAATCTGGCCAGCCACATAAAAGCACTGGAACAAGCCGAATATATTTTAGTGGAAAAAAGTTTTGTGGGAAGAAAGCCGAATACAAGTTACAGTGCTACCAAGCTTGGACGGGCAGAATTCAAAAAACATATTGA
>JAGQYZ010000305.1 GCA_020435865.1 Aequorivita sp.
CCCCGGTATTCCACAGGGTATACCACTTTATTCAATACATTGGGAATGATGGTAGAAACACATATGCTGAAACCCTACAAACAAAGAGTTGAAGGCACGTATGAATTGATGAAAAGTTTTATAAATATTGCAGATGCAGACGCATCAACAATTAAAAACTTACGAAAAAATTCCCTCGAAAAATATAAAGTTGGAAGCTACTACCCTATTTCTTGGGAAATAGATTCTTCAAAAACTTCAACTTTAAAATTTAAAGGATTTGAAGGAAAAATGGTGCCTAGCAAAATTACTGGCGCCGATCGTTTAAAATATTTTCGTGACAAACCATTTACGAAAGATGTTACATATTACAATAATTTTAAAGCAACGGACTCTGTAACAATTCCTTCGGCATATATTGTTCCGAAAGGGTATTGGAACATAATTGAACTATTAAAACTGAACAAAATTGAATTTTCTGAAATTAAAAAAGATTCAACAATCTCTGCTGAAGTGTATCACATAAAAAGTTTTGAAACAGTAAAAAATCCCTTTGAAGGACATTATCTCCATTATAGGACCGAAGTAACAAAAAGAACGGAAAACGTAATGGTAAAAGCTGGAGATATTTTGATTAAAACCCAACAGTCGGGCGTTCGCTATCTATTGGAAACTATGGAGCCTGTTGCAACTGATTCATTTTTCAATTGGAATTTTTTCGACGCAATCCTGCAGCAAAAAGAAGGTTTTTCACCTTATGTTTGGGAAGATATGGCTGAAAAATTCCTCAATGAAAATCCAGAGATTAAAAAAGAATTCGAAACCAAAAAGAAAACCGAGCCCGCCTTTGGAAATAACTGGTATGCACAGCTAGATTGGATTCATAAAAAATCGCCCTATTATGAAAAATCACACCTCCGTTATCCTATCGTTCGGGTGGGTGGTTAAATATTCTTTCGGGAAAAGTAGTTTTATATTTTCGTAAGAATCCTGCAAGGCAACTTGTGATTTTTCAAAATTTTTCCATTTCACTTTTTTGATTCCTTCCTGTGGCTCAGGAATCAATGGCCCATCATAATCACTGAACATATCATACCAATAGGTTATTTTCAATCGGAATTTATTGTTTCGGGTAAAAATATGGTAGGTAGTCATTAAAAAATCGCGAATCTCAAGATCCTTAACGCCTGTTTCTTCAATAACCTCTCGGATTGCTGCTTCGCGGTGGGTTTCGCCCTTTTCAATTTTGCCTTTGGGAAGATCCCATTTTTTGTTTCTTCTGATAAAAAGAATTTCCTTTTTGCTGTTATAGACCAATCCTCCAGCGGCTTCCACGACCTTTATTTTCTTCCTGAGAAAACGCTCCAGCTTTTCTGCATTTTTGTGATATAAATTCACATATAGCAGTTCGCCGTTGTTTATTTTTTTTACCAACTTTTTAAAACGAGCCTGTTTTAAAGGAATGGTTGTGTAATGCTCCCCAATATTTTCTTCTGTTGAAAGAATTATGGGAATATCTTTTACAAAAACTTTATACATTTGCACAATGATATTAAACAAAGAAACGGCGCAAAAAACCGCTGACTTACTATTGCAAATTAATGCAATTAAATTGCAACCACAAAACCCTTTTACATGGGCATCTGGATGGAAATCTCCAATTTATTGTGACAATCGTATTACACTTTCCTACCCAATGATACGAAACTACATTCGAGAAAACCTTGCAAAACAAATTGAAGAACGCTACGGAAAGCCCGAAATGATTGCCGGCGTTGCCACTGGAGCCATTGGAATGGGCGCTTTAGTTGCCGATTATTTAAATGTTCCTTTTTGCTATGTTCGCCCCGAAGCAAAAGGCCACGGTCGCCAAAATAAAATTGAAGGTCATTTGGAACCAAACACCAGCGTAGTGGTTGTTGAAGACCTAATAAGTACTGGAAAAAGCAGTTTAATGGCCGTTGAAGCCTTAAATGAAGCAAATGCGAATGTGAAAGGAATGTTTGCTATTTTCAGTTACGGTTTTAAAACTGCGGAAGAAAATTTTAAAAAGGCCAAAGTTACTTTAAATACGCTGAGCAATTATGAAATGTTACTTGAGGAAGCGGAAAAATCAAAGTATATAAATGCGGAAGAAGCAGTTTTACTTACACAATGGCGGAAGAGCCCAGATACTTGGGGGAAATAAAAAATAAAAAAATCACACAATGAAATTAAACAGCAAAAAAGTAACCACCCTAAAATCCGCAGCAGAACTTTGTGATTTTTTGACCGATGTAAAGAATTTTGAAACCTTGATGCCTGAAAACATTAGTAAGTTTGAGGTTTTAAGCGAAAAATCTTTTGTCTTCGCTCTAAAGGGAATGCCGGAAATTGCTTTGGAAGTTAAAGAAGTTGAAAAACCAAACAAAGTGGTTTTGGGAGCCATTAGCGATAAAATTCCTTTCACATTAACTGGAAATATTGAAGAGGTTTCAGAAACCTCTTCAACGGTAGAATTGCTTTTTGAAGGTGAATTCAACACGATGATGGCAATGATGGTTAAAGGGCCGATTTCAAAATTTATTGATACGCTTGCTTCAAATTTAGAGCAGGTTTAAAAAATCAATTTAACTTCTTTCAGTTGGAATTTTTGAAACGTATTATTTTCAGTTTCCACTAATAGTTCACCAATTTCAGAAACCCCATTAATTATTCCGTTGAAGCGTACACCATCAGGCGTTTCAAAAACGGAGACCATTTCTTTTCGAAATAAATTGTTTTCATAAAGCTGCTTCATTTCTGAAAAATCCTTTTTGGATAGTTTTTTTAATTTCTCAAAAACACATTTTAAAATTTTCTGAAACACTTCTTCCATTTCAAAATTAGCACCAGTTTCAAGTTTCAAGGAACTTGCTTGCGGAAGATTCTGGAAATCTGTTTCGTTCACATTAAGTCCAATTCCTATTATTGAATATTTTACAAAATTTCCTTCCAGTACATTTTCAATCAAAATACCGCCAATTTTGTATTTAGCTGACAATATGTCGTTTGGCCACTTTATTGTAATATTCGGAACATTTAATCGATTAACACTTTCAATAATAGCCAGTGAGACCGCCATCGAAATCATAAATTGACGCGCTATTGGCAAACCAGATAGTCCTTTAAATATACTAAATGTAAGGCTTTGCCCCTCTTTCGAAACCCAACCATTGCCCATTTGCCCGCGCCCTGAAATTTGGTTTTTGGTAATCACAACAGTTTCATCAGCCAGCTCTGTTTCTTTTGCCAACTGTTTCAAGTAGGTGTTGGTAGAATCGATGGCATTAAGTTTGATTATCTTCAAAATGGATAATTATGTTTAGTATTACGCTTTTATGGCGCTTCAAGAAACAAAAAAGTAATAACTTTGCGAAAAAGAAAAGAAAAATAATTAATGCAGAAAAAACAAGCAGGAACAGATCAACTTATTACTCAAATAATACGAGGGATTGAAGAAGTAAAAGGAAAAGAAATTGAAATTCTTGACCTCCGAGATATAGAAAATACCGTTTGTGACTATTTTATAATTTGCAATGGTACCAGTAACACACAGGTAAACGCCATTGTGAATTCCATTCAAAAGTCCGTTAGCAAAGCTTTAAAAGAAAAACCGTGGCATGTTGAAGGCAGCGACAACTCTGAGTGGATACTTATGGACTATGTTCACGTTGTTGTACATGTTTTTCAAAAACATATACGCGAGTTTTATGATATTGAAGGACTTTGGGGCGATGCAAAATCTGTTAAAATAGAAACAACAAACTAAAAAGAAAATAGCCTTATGGCCGAAGAAAATAAAAATAAAAAGAGCGATTCAAAACGACCGAAGCCCACTTATTACTGGATTTATGCGGCAATAATACTTTTGTTTTTTGGTATCCAGATTTTTGGTGGTGGTAGTTGGTCACAGCCAGAAAAAACAAACCAAGCACAATTTGAAAAATTTTTAAAAGATGGCGATGTTGAAAAAGTAGACATCATCAACAAAAAAATAGCAAAAGTTTATCTCACAAAAGCTGCAAAAGAAAAGGAAATTCATTCCAAAAAAGGAAACACACCTTCATTTTTAGCACCAGGTCCAAATGACCCAGATTATCAATTTGAATTTGGTGACCTTCAACTCTTTCAAAAAGATTTCCAAGAGATAAAAAC
>JAGQYZ010000306.1 GCA_020435865.1 Aequorivita sp.
ACGATTTTCACTTTGCCGATGTTGCCGAACTTCTCCAAGAACTAAATCACGAGGAAGCCACTTATTTGGTTAAACTTCTTGACAGCGAAATTACCAGTGAAGCTTTGATGGAACTGGATGATGATTTTAGAGAACGCATTCTCGACAATCTTTCACCATCTGAAATTGCCGACGAGCTGGATGAAATGGACACCGATGATGCGGCAGATATTATTGCAGAACTTGATGACCACGTTCAAAAACAGGTAATTGACCATATTGAGGATGAAGAACACGCCGCAGATATTGTGGATCTGTTGCGCTATGACGAAGATACTGCCGGGGGGTTAATGGCGAAAGAGCTTGTTCGCGTAAAAGAAACCTGGACCGTTGCCGGATGCGTACGTGAAATGCGCCGTCAAGCCGAAAACGTAACACGTGTTCATTCCATTTATGTTACAGATAAACACGGAAAATTAAAAGGAAGACTTTCCTTAAAAGATCTGCTCACCGCCCCAGGAAAAGCCCATATAAGTGATGTTTACATCCCAAAAGTAGATTATGTAAACGTACATACTGAAGCCGAGGATGTTGCGCGAATAATGCAGAAATATGATTTGGAAGCCATTCCGGTAGTTGATGACGAAGGGATTTTAGTAGGAAGAATCACCATTGACGATATTGTAGATTTCATAAAAGAAGAAGCCGAAAAAGATTACCAAATGGCGGCTGGTATCTCGCAAGATGTTGAGGCGGACGACAGTATTTTTAAGCTTACAAAAGCACGGCTACCTTGGCTGCTGATTGGTATGTTGGGTGGTTTGGGGGCTGCTAGCATCATCACGGGCTTCCAATCCATGATGTCCACTTTTCCAAAGATCATAATTTTTGTTCCTCTTATACAAGCAACTGCTGGAAACGTTGGCGTTCAGTCTAGCGCCATCGTGGTGCAAGGTTTAGCTAATGATAGCTTAAAAGGAAATATTATAACGAGACTATTAAAAGAATCAATGCTTGCGCTTGTTAACGGAATTGCTATTGCTTTGGTAGTTTTGGTTATTAGCCATTTTCTTTTCCTAACATCATATTTAGAATCAATTAGTATAGGCATTGCAATCATTACAGTCATCATCTTGGCTGCTTTGATAGGTACTTTTATTCCAATTCTTTTGGACAAAAGAGGCATAGATCCCGCAGTAGCAACAGGTCCATTTATAACGACCAGCAACGATATCTTTGGAATACTTACCTATTTTCTAATCGCAAAACTAATTTTAGGCTTTTGAAATCTGAAATTTTTAAACACCGTTTCATCGTTCCAGCTTCTGCCATCGATGATTTAAACCATGTAAATAGCGTTATCTACTTACACTGGTGTTTGGAAGCAGCGGAAGCACATTGGATTTCAAAAACTTCTGAAAAACAACGCGAACAATATGTTTGGGTCGTTTTGAACCATTTCATTTCGTATAAAAACCCTTCCTTTTTAGGTGAAGAACTTGAAACGCAAACTTGGATTGATAATTACCAAGGTGCAAAAAGTGAACGCCATTATAAAATAATTCGTTCCTCTGACAAAAAAATAATTGTTGAAGCAACCACACTTTGGTGCTTTTTGAACGCAAAAACATTCCACCCCACAAAAATTACTGAAGAAATATCAAATCTTTTTATGCAAATATGAAGGCTGTCAAGTAGCTTCCAATACTATTATTTTCAATACTTTTGCGCTATAAAATTGCACCGCATTGAGCGTTTTTAAAAAACTTTTTAAACAGACTTTTATTTACGGCTTGGCCACTGTGTTACCGAGGGTTTTGTCGGTCATTCTCGTGCCACTTTATGTAAATGTTTTGTTGCCCGAAGAATACGGAATCTATTCCACCGTAATGGCTTTTCTTATTTTAGGGAACGTTTTGCTAAGTTACGGAATGGAAACCGCCTTTTTCAGATTTGTAACAAAAGACAAATCGCAGCAAAAAATCGTTCAGTCAACAACGCTTACTTCGCTTACGGCTTCCACGTTAATTTTCTTGGGAATTACGTTGCTTTTCAGAAATTACATTGCTGAGGTTTCTGAATTTAAACCTGAATACGTTACCTATGGACTTTTAATTTTAGCATTAGACGCTTTAGTGGTTTTGCCTTTTGTATGGTTTCGCGCTAACGAAAAACCCACGCGCTATGCCGCGATAAAAATCTTCAATGTAGTTATCAATCTCGCCTTTAATTTATTTTTCTTTTTAATGCTTCCGAAGCTTGCGAAAAGTAGCAGTTATTGGAATTCCTTTTGGTTTCCCGAAAATAAAGTGGCCTACGTATTCATCGCGAATTTAATTGCAAGTGCAGTAACACTTTTAATGTTACTGCCGCTATATATAAAAATAGGTTTCGGTTTTAGCAAAACTATTTGGAAGCAAATGATGAAATATGCAATCCCTGTGCTAATTGCTGGAATTGCTTTTAGCATTAACGAAGCTTTTGATAGAATTTTACTGAAATATTTACTCCCAGAAAATGTAGCTGAAACACAAGTTGGGCTTTATTCTGCTTGCTATAAACTGGGAATGTTTATGAC
>JAGQYZ010000307.1:0-991 GCA_020435865.1 Aequorivita sp.
ATGTCTTTGGATATCTTTCCCGTGCTTTTCGTGCTTCCGCATGAAATAAGAAATAATGTAAAAAAAGAAAGGAGCAGTAGTTTTTTCATCAATAAAAAATAGGGAATTAATGCTTAAAAATATGAAATTTTATTTACTTCGTCTTGATTGAAGAATGAATAAGTTTGGCAGTCTTTTCACTTGCACCACGCCCGCCAAGTGCTTTTTCAAGATCGTAATAATCCAAAAACATAGTAGCTCGTTTGTAGGGCTCCAGAATATTGGTCAATTCTTCTTTAAGCCTTTTTTTGTTGAAATCGGTTTGGATTAACTCTGTAACAACCGTTTTGTTAAGAATAAGGTTTACCAATGAAATATAGTCCAGTTTAATCACGCGTTTTGCAATTTCATAGGAAATTCGGCTGCCTTTATAACAAACCACTTGTGGCACTTTAAAAAGTGCGGTTTCCAATGTTGCCGTTCCAGAAGTTACCATAGCGGCTTCAGAAATACTCAAAAGATCATAGGTTTTGTTTGTTACAAAATGCACATTTTTTGTGCTGAGAAATGTTTCATAAAACGATTTTTCCTGGCTTGGTGCGCCTGCGATTACAAATTGATATTCCTTAAAATCCTTCGCCACCGAAATCATTATTTCTAGCATTTTCTTTATTTCCTGTTTTCGACTGCCGGGAAGCAACGCCACAATTGGGCGGTCGTCCAAACCATTCTCATTTTTGAAGGTCTTTGGGTCAACTTGCGTTCTGTTATAAATGGCATCAATCAGCGGATGGCCTACAAAATGTACGTGGAAGTTGTGTTTCTCTTCGTAAAAATCTTTTTCAAATGGGAGGATTACATACATCTCATCTACATCACGTTTTATTTCTTTGATGCGACCTTCTTTCCAAGCCCAGATTTGAGGTGAAATATAGTAATGTGTTCTAAAGCCTTTTTGTCGTGCCCATTTAGCGATGCGAAGGTTAAAGCCTGGATAGTCTATAAAAATGAT
>JAGQYZ010000307.1:1093-1938 GCA_020435865.1 Aequorivita sp.
GTCTCGATAATGCTTTACCTCAGTTCCGCCAACTGCCTTCATCAAATCGCCGCCCCAAAAACGGAAATCTGCTTCGGCGTCTTCTTTTTTTAAGGCCTTCATTAAATTGGCTCCGTGCAAATCACCGGACGCTTCGCCTGCTATGAGGTAATATTTCATTTTTGAAAAGTTATAAATTTAAAGTTGTCAAGTGTACAAAACTTGCAACTTGTAATCTGAAACTTGCAACTACTTTAGCACATTCTGTATTAATATATCAAAAAATTCGGTCAATGTCATTCCCGCCTCACGAACTTGTTTGGGTATTATGCTTTCTGTGGAAAGACCGGGATTTGTATTTATTTCTAAAAAATATGGCTTGCTATCTTGAATTATGAATTCACTTCGGGTAATGCCTTTCATATTTAATAACCGATAGATAGAAATAGCTTCTTTTTGAACCATTTCAGTTTCTTCTTCTGAAATTCTGGCGGGGGTTATTTCTTGCGATTTACCGAGATATTTTGCTTCATAATCAAAGAATTCATTTTCAGAAACAATTTCGGTTACGGGCAGCGCAATTATTTCTTCACCTTTATTGTAAACACCAACGGAAACTTCAGTACCTACTAGAGCCGTTTCAATGATTATTTCAGAATCTTCGGTAAATGCCATTTCAATAGCGGGCATTATTTCCTTCATTTCGTTTGCCTTACTAATTCCAAAACTAGAGCCAGAACGATTGGGTTTTACAAAACAAGGCAACCCAGTTTTCTTAACGATTTCTTCAATGTTAATTTCGGGCCCTTTATTTATATAGTAAGAATTTGCGGCCCGCACCCCAAAATTCTTCAAAACCGAAAGGC
>JAGQYZ010000308.1 GCA_020435865.1 Aequorivita sp.
ACAATGAAGTAATAAATAGTTTGAATTTCATTTTAAACTTGATTAAAACTTTAATAATTAGCTATCCAGAAAAATACAGGTATAGCAGATTCACACATCAAAATAAATTTGAAGTGTTCAATCATTAAAATTTTAAAATCAAATCAGGAAAGTCTGATAAAGCACAGGAATGTCTTTATCTATGGGAGGTGGATTATAATGAGCAAAGAAATCATTTTTTTCGGAAGCTATTTCAACTTCCTGAAAAACAAAAACCGAAACAAATGAAGTTACAAAAACCTTGTTGAAATCTATTTCAAAGGAAGCTTTTGCAAAGTTGTTATCGGTTTTAACCTGTTCTACAATGTTTTCACAACAATGATGAACTGCACTAACAATAGTTGTATCACCACAAGGAGGTTCTTCCATTTCCATACCACAGGAAAGATGCTGTTCGCCCAAAGTTATTCCAGAAAGCATTTCTAAACCGTTACAAAAATGCTGTGAATACGCAATACCAGAACTGCTTGCGAGCATTAGTAGGGTTAAAAATATGGAAATCGCCTTTTTCATTTAAATACAAAAGTACAATAAAAGCCTCCCGAAAAATTGGAATGTTTTGTTAAAATTATTTTACTTCAGAATCTACTCTTCCGCATTTCAGCATTTTATCGCCAAAATAGGGGTTTAAAATATCTTTGCTGGTACTGATCCAATAAGCGCCTTTATTGTTGAAAGCCATTGGGCAGTATTGCTTATAAAGTGTTCCAGATTTTAAAGCTCCTTTCAATATACTTTCCACTCCGAGGCTCAATGTCTCAAAGTTTTGACGTTGTACTTTAACATCTTCGGAAGTAGCCATTGCAGAAACTGCTGTTTGGGTAGCTTCATCAGCGTTCATTTCTTTTAAAAGTGTTTCAAGTTTTGCAGATTCAACTGCAGTTTTGGATGCATCAGTGTTAACCAAAGCGGTCTCAACTTGTACATATTGTTCAAAAATAGCTTGAACTTTTGGGTCATTGAATTCGGCCTCTGTTTGGGCAATTTCGTATGTTTTTGGCTCTGCGTTGTTGACTGTTACAACTTCAGGCTCTGTTTGTTTTGAAGTGTCTTTGCATGAAGAAATTGAAAATGCTATACATGCATAGAAAATAAGTGATAATTTTTTCATTCTGAAATAAATTTAAAGAAGCAAAGGTATTAAAATTTCATCGTGATTTGTATTTCTGAAAATAAAAAGCTGGTAGCAAAAGAAGTAAAAATAATGGCTGAATAAGAAACCTGCGCACATAGAACAAAACCATATGACCACCCGTTTCTTCTGAAGTAAAGACAATGAAACTAAAAGCCGCAAAAAGAATAACAAACAAGAAACCATAAAGAATTGCTGAAAACTTAATAATTTCCTTATCCTTAAAAACAAGCCAGATTATTGCAAGTGAAAGGATTGTGTTCATAAAAAAACGAAAAACTACACCTGTTAAAAGTGAAAACATATCCATTGTTGGAAGTGGTGAAGTTTTATAATCCATTTTGAAAAACTCTAAAAGTGGATCATAAAAAAGTGTGTCTTCAAAAGTACGAATCAGTACCAAAAGGATGGCAAAAAAAACAATACCAAGTATCTTTAATTGCTTTTTCATTTATACGTATTTGGTTTTAAAAGCCATATCCAAATAACCCATAAAATAAAAACCATACTATAAATTATGCCTGGAAAAACTACGGAATGCAAAATGTCTTCATACCTTGGATATTTATAAAGTGCGGCTGTAAGAATGGCAATTCGAATGATATTTACAATATAAATCAACACACCTCCTGCAAAGAGAAATAGCAAGGTTTTTTTAAATTTTTCCGCGAAAGCAATAATAAAAGAAATAAACAATATAATAACGCTGACTGAATTGCATCCCTCAACCACATTAACGGTGTATATATTATTGATGGTCAACAGCACTCCCTGGCCTAAAGAATCTTTTCTTAAAACGGAATTGTAGCCAAACCCATCAAGTACAGCAGCGCTTTGCTTTGCAACAAGATTCGTAATAAAATCTGGAAAATATGTACTGTTTTCTGAGGCATTTAAATAAACAGAATACAGAATTCCAAGAACCATATAGGTTCCTAAAAACAGGATTACAAACCGAATAACAGATTTATATTTTTTAATGAGTCTTCGCAATGGCTCGAGCTACTTTTTTAACAAAAATACAGTATTTGTTTTTGGTGTATCTTATGGTTTTAAAATACTTTTACTGAAGTAATCAAGAACTAAAAATATGTCCTTTTCACATTTAAAACCAAAAGTAGCCACCATTTTGGCTAACAACAGCGAGAACACTGACCAAAGATTGAAAGAGGTTTGTGAGCTTTTGCAGTCTTCCATTGGCTACTATGACTGGGTGGGATTTTATTTTGCAAATGAAGCAGAAAGAACACTTCATCTAAAAGCTTTTGCAGGAGAGCCCACCGACCATACGGTCATTCCTTTTGGAAAAGGAATTTGCGGACAAGTAGCCGTGAGCAACAAAAACTTTGTGGTGCCAGACGTGAAAGCTCAGAACAACTATATTGCATGCAGTATTACAGTAAAAGCCGAAATAGTGATTCCGCTTTTTAAAAACGGGAAAAATATTGGGCAAATAGATATCGACTCACACATGGAAGACCCATTTTCTGAAGAAGACGAACGTTTTTTGGAATGGGTGAATGAAGAGGTTTCCCAAATTCTATAAACTCTACATTCCCGTTCTAATTGCTTCAACAGGATCAAGCTTTGAAGCTGAAAATGCTGGAAGAATTCCTGAGATTAAACCAATTATTGCAGAAATTGCTGTACCTACAAACATATTCCAAGTTGAAAGCACAAATTCAAAATCTCCAGTAAATTGAGAGGCAATTATTGAAACAATAAACACCAAAAACAAACCAATCAATCCACCAATTACAGCAAGAATTATTGCTTCAAACAAAAATTGGAAAAGGATAAATTTGTTTTTTGCACCCAAGGATTTTTGAATACCAATTAAATTGGTTCGTTCTTTTACGCTCACGAACATAATATTGGCAATACCAAAGCCACCTACAAGCAATGAAAATCCACTAATTATAAGTCCAATTACATTCATGCTCCCTGTTATATTATCAATGAAATCTGCAAAACCCTGAAGCTGATTGATAAAAAAATTGCTAATATCATCAGGTTTTAAACCACGCTTTAATCGAAGCTTTTGTGTCAGCAAGGCTTTAAATTCGGCTTCGTCCACCCCTTTCTTTGGCTTTATAACAATCTGCGGAAATGTTTTTTTATTATTGTCGCCGTAAATACGCCGCACAACATTTACGGGCATCCAAACAGAAGTATCTTTTGAGTTTCCAAACAAGCCTGCACCTTCTTTTTCCAAAACACCAATCACATTAAATTTTCTTCCGTATATCCGCACTTCTTTACCAATGGCATTTGCAGCATCACCAAACAATTTATTTGCAATTTCATATCCCAAAACGGTGACCATGGAACCACTATTAGATTCTGAACCATTAAAAAACCTGCCTTCTGAAAGCTTTAAAGCCTCAATATTATAATAACTGTCAGTAACGGCACCAATGGGAACATTATCAACTTGATTATCTTCATATTTAATACTTTCATTCGGAACTTTGAGCGTAAAGGTAGCGGCTTCAATATTCGGGGTATTTCTATCAATGTATTGATATTCATCATAAGTAACATCTGGAAACTGTTGCCATTTCCAACGTGGAATATCTGTTGGCCCAAAATTGAAGCGCATAATAATGATTGTACTGTTGTCCAAACCACTCATACTGCCTTCAATTTCCTTTTTTAAAGAATCAACCGCTGCCAAAACGGCGATAATGGAAAATATACCAATGGTAACACCCACCAAGGAAAGGAAGGTCCGCAATTTGTTGTTTCGAAGCGCGTTGAGCGCAAAATTGAAACTTTCCTTTAAAAGACGAAGATAGATTAACATTTGCGATTTTAGATTAACGACTGATGATTAACGATTTTTGAATTTGTCACCCCTGAATACAGCTGAAGGGTTAAACTTCAAAAACGTTGATAAAATTATAAAAAGTAAGACGTTTTCTCTGTGGTTATGTTACAAATTTAGTGTGCAATTATGTACTTTTGCACCTTAATTTTCAATAATGAACAATTCCAAAAAAATTACGTCTGCTTTAATTTCTGTTTTTAGTAAAGAAGGGCTCGCCCCAATTGTTAAAAAACTGAACGAACAAAATGTAAAAATCTATTCCACAGGAGGTACCCAAAAATTCATCAATGATCTTGGCATTGAAGTAATTCCGGTGGAAGATCTAACAGATTATCCCTCTATTTTGGGAGGCCGCGTTAAGACCCTTCATCCAAAAGTTTTTGGCGGCATTTTGAACCGCCAGGATAATGAAAGTGATGTATCCGAAATGGCACAATACAACATTCCGCAGCTTGATGCTGTAATTGTAGATTTGTACCCTTTTGAAAAAACCGTTGCCTCGGGGGCTTCGGAAGCAGATATTATTGAAAAAATAGACATAGGTGGAATTTCGTTGATTCGCGCTGCTGCAAAGAATTTTAAAGACACCATTTGTGTTTCTTCAGTTGATGATTATGCAGAATTTTTGGAATTGATATCTGAAAACAATGGAGAAATTTCTTTAAAAGATCGCAAACGTTACGCAGCAAAATCGTTTAATATTTCTTCAAATTACGATACTGCAATTTTTAATTATTTCAACAAAGAAGAAAAATTGCCAGCTTTCAAATTGAGCGAAACCAACGGGCAGGAACTTCGTTATGGCGAAAACCCACACCAAAAAGGGTTTTTCTTTGGAAATTTTGATGAAATGTTCACCAAACTTCACGGAAAGGAATTGAGCTATAACAACCTTTTGGATGTTGACGCCGCTGTGAATTTGATGAATGAATTTAAAGGTGAAGCTCCAACTTTCGCAATTTTGAAACACAACAACGCTTGCGGAATTGCGCAACGAGAAACCGTGCAACAGGCATATTTGGCGGCTTTGGCAGGTGATCCTGTTTCAGCTTTTGGAGGAATATTAATCAGCAATTTTGAAATTGACGAGGCCACCGCGAATGAAATTCACGACCTTTTCTGCGAAGTGGTAATAGCTCCTTCTTTTTCAAGAAAAGCACAAGAAATTTTGAAAGGAAAAAAGAATAGAATTTTATTGATTCAGAGAGAAATAACACTACCTTCAACAACTGTACGGACTTGTCTGAATGGTGTTTTGGTTCAAGATAAAGACGCTATTACTGACACTAAGGAAATTTTAACGCAAGCAACGAACAATAAACCCAATTCCGCAGAGTTAGAAGACTTGTTGTTCGCTTCAAAAATTTGCAAGCACACAAAATCAAACACAATAGTTTTGGCAAAAGGCAAACAACTTTGCGCCAGCGGAACCGGACAAACCAGCCGCGTTGATGCATTAAGGCAAGCAATTGAAAAAGCAAAAGCCTTTAATTTTAACCTTGAAGGAGCCGTAATGGCAAGTGATGCCTTTTTTCCATTTCCAGATTGTGTGGAAATTGCAGACAACGCAGGAATAACAGCCGTAATCCAACCAGGAGGCTCTATAAAAGACCAATTAAGCATAGATTATTGCAACAAAAATGAAATGAAAATGGTATTTACCGGAACACGTCATTTTAAGCATTAAATTTTATTACATTTGTTAAAAACCAAACCTAACACGTTAACCCTCAATACTACCAATTTAAACTATGGGATTTTTTGACTTCCTGACTGAAGAAATAGCCATTGACCTGGGTACCGCAAATACCCTGATAATCCACAACGATAAAGTTGTTGTGGATGCGCCTTCTATTGTTGCACGCGACCGAACTACTGGAAAAATAATCGCCGTAGGCCGCGAAGCCGCGATGATGCAGGGTAAAACCCACGAAAACATTAAAACAATTCGCCCCTTGAAAGATGGGGTTATTGCAGATTTTGACGCAAGCGAGA
>JAGQYZ010000309.1 GCA_020435865.1 Aequorivita sp.
ACAGACCCTTCATTAAAAAACAAGTTTGATCCAGAACGTTTAAACCTGTATTTGTCTTATCAGTTTACAGACAAGATAAGTTTTAAATCGGAAATTGAGTTTGAGCATGGAGGGACAGGAGTTGCTTTAGAATATGACACCCAAGAGGAGTTTGGAGAGTTTGCGCAAGAAGTTGAAAAAGGTGGCGAAGTCAAATTAGAACAAGCACATATCAATTTTCAAATTCAACCCTATTTTAACATTAGAGCAGGTCGTTTAAAAGTTTATTTTGGAGTGTTTTCAAGTTTAGATGAACCAACAAAATATTTTACAGCACACCGACCAGAGATGGAAAACGCTATCCTTCCTTTGGGTTGGTATGAAAACGGTATTGAATTTTATGGCACGTTTGCCAAACGTTTTATGTATAGAGCCTATGTGGTGAGTGGCTTGGATGCTTCTGGATTTTCTTCAAGAAACTGGATAAAATGGGGTTACCAAACTAAATTTGATATGGCAACTGCTGAATCTTTTGCTTTTGCTGGTCGTTTAGACTACAAATTCGGAACTCATAAAGATACCTTTGTAGGGTTGTCTGCTTATATTAACGATGCAGCAGCTAACAGACCAAAAAATGACATGAAGCAATCAGCTTATGTTACTTTGGTTGAAGGTCATATTTCGTACAACGAAAAAAATCTTCGCTTTAATGCTATGGGACTTTATGGTAACTTAGAAAACTCCAATATTGTTTCGCAAAAAAATGCAAATCTTTCCAATAATTTAGGTGTCAAAAGAACACCAGTTGGTAAAAATGCTTTAGGATTTTCAGCAGAAGTAGGTTACAATATTTTACCATTGATAAGCCCTGAAAGTAAGCAAATGCTATATCCTTTTATGCGCTACGATTATTATGATACCATGCAAGATGTAGAAGGAAGCATTATTGATAATCCACGTTGGCAACGTAGTGCTATTACAGGAGGTTTTAACTGGTTTGTGCATCCTAAAATTGTCATTAAAGCACATTATTCTGACAGACGTTTGGGCTCAGAAAACTATGACCAAGCCACCTTGCAACTTACAGGCAAAAAACAACACGAACGTACATTTTCAACAGGAATTGGATTCGAATTTTAAAAACCAAATAACTATAACATCATGAAAAAAAACATCATTTTTTTAAGCTTAATTGCCATTGTAACTTTTACAAGTTGCAGCAATAATGACGATGGCTCTGAAACAACAGACCCAAATGCAGAACTTTATACACAAGTATTAACTAATGTATCCTTAAATGTGATAACAGAAACCTATAACAGTTTATACACTAATTCTCAAGCTTTAGAAGATGCTGTTAGTAATTTGACTATTGGAGACGAAACTGCACTTCAGGCAGTTAAAGAGGCGTGGCAAAACACAAGAGCACCTTGGGAAAAATCGGAAGGATTTTTATATGGACCAGTAGATACTGATGGAATTGATCCAGCGATTGATTCGTGGCCTGTAGATGTTAATGCTATCAATAATATTTTAGATAGTGGCAATCCAATTACATCTACTTTATTAGAAAGTAACAATGAAGCCAGAGGATTTCATACCATTGAGTATTTTGTTTGGGGATTAAATGGTAACAAAGCAGCTTCTGATTTAACAGCAAGAGAAATTGAATATTTAGTAGCTGCAACTCAAAATCTTGAAGTACAAACCCAAGATTTATACTTTGGATGGTTGGCAAGTCAAGGCAATTTTGCAGCCAACTTTATCAACGCAGGACAATCAGGTTCTATCTATACATCTCAAAAAGCAGCATTACAAGAAATTGTTGAAGGATTAGCTATTATTGCTGATGAAGTTGCCAATGGTAAAATTGAAGAACCCCTTAATGGGAATAATGGAGGCGCTAAACCAGAAGCTGAAGAATCTCGTTTTAGTAACAACTCAAAATTAGATTTTGCTAACAACATTAGAAGTATTCAAAACATATATTTGGGAGATTATAACAATGTCAACGGAAAAGGAATTTCTGATGTTGTGCAATTAAAAAATTCAAATTTAGATGCCCAAATTAAAACAGCCATTTCTGATGCTATTTCCGCTATTGAGGCCATTCCTGGAACCTTTACAGATGCTATTGTAAATAACAGAACAGCAGTTGAAAATGCACAAACCAAAGTATCTGATTTGATTACACTATTGAATACTAATTTAGTACCATTAATTTCTAATTTATAAAATTAATTTTTAAGACAAAACGTGTTTAATATACACACGTTTTGTCTTTTTATATAAAAACAAAGGTTTTGAAAAGAAGTCATTTAATTTTTAGTTTGGTTGTGTTGTTTGTTTTTGTTGCGGTGTCCTGTTCAAAAGATGATAATGGAGGATATACCAATTTGCCTTCATTGCAAAGTCGTTTGAAGGCAGGAGGCGAAACCACTGTTTTTTTAACATCCAGTAATGCGTTTAGCACACCAGCAGCTAACTTAAATGGGAATGATTTAGACCTGCATTTAGATGGCGATTTTCAGTTTGAAACGGTTTTTGTAACAGCTCCAGCACCTGTAAATGGGGGGATTGGGCCAATATTTAATAACTCTTCCTGTGTTTCCTGTCATCCTAAAGACGGACGCAGTGCTTTCCCGACGGATATTAATAGCTTGAGCGGTTTCTTTTTAAGAACGAGTATGCCCGGCATTGGCAACAATAACGCTCCGATTCATGTTCCTGGATTTGGTGATCAAATTCAGAATCAAGCTATTTTTGGGTTTGAACCTGAAGCGAAGTTTAATGTCTTTTACACTCCAATTGTGGAAACTTTAGCTGACGGAACACAAGTAACCCTTCAAAAGCCTACATATTCATTAATAGATACCTACATTGATTTTCCGTCTTCAGCCCAGCTTTCGCCTCGTTTGGCATCGCCTGTTTTCGGCTTGGGACTTTTGGAAGCCATTCCAGAATATTACATTTTGAATAATGAAGATGTAAGTGATGCTGATGGGGATGGAATTTCGGGCAAAGCAAATTATGTTTACGATAATGTTTCCGGTGAAGTGAGATTGGGGCGTTTCGGTTGGAAAGCAAATACGGCTTCCGTGATGGAACAATGTGCTGGTGCCTATGTTGGCGATATGGGCGTAACAAATCCAATTTTTCCTTTTGAAACTGGTTATGGACAGACCAATGGAGATGATGGCTTGAATGATGATGCTGAAATTTCACAAGCGCTGTTGGATGAAATAACTTTCTATTGTCAAACTTTGGGTGTTCCTGCACCGCGAGACCTTGATGATGATTCCGTTGTGCGTGGTGCTGCACTTTTTGAGCAGATTCAATGTGCAAAATGCCATATTCCTAAAATGATTTCTGGAAGTTTTTCAGTGGCTGAGGTTGCCAATCAAACTTTCTATCCATATAGCGATATGCTCCTACATGATATGGGTGATAGATTGGCAGACAATCGTGCAGATTTTTTGGCGGATGGAAAAGAATGGCGAACAAAACCGCTTTGGGGAATTGGTTTAACAAAAGTAGTGAATGGGCATACAGATTTTCTGCATGACGGAAGGGCGAAAAATGTTACAGAAGCTATACTTTGGCACGGTGGGGAAGCGGAAGCATCAAAAAATAAATTCAAGAATCTTCCAACTTCGGAAAGAGAAGACTTGCTGAAATTTATAAACTCGCTGTGATTTCTTTTGAATTATTTTACTGGAAGATGGAATGTCTAATTATTCATGGAATTTAACCTAGAAATTGTTATTAGGCATTATATATCAAATAGTGAAAAAGAAATCATCCTTCAGTTTTATAATCAATCAATTTCTGTGGTCCTTCAAGCAATACCCTTACAACTTTAAGGGTGCCATCTTCAGTTGTAGAAATCTGCCATTTTATTAAAGATATCTCGCCATTTTCAATTTCCAATCCGGTAATACTACGTGGATGTACACAACTACCATCATTAAAAAAAGCTATATCACCCGGTTCGGGAAACCTAGGTCTGTGCGTATGCCCAATAATGGTAAATAGGTTTTTATTTTCAACAATCCACCGCTTGGTTCTTCTTTCAACCTTTATGAGTTCCTTATAGTTTTTTGCTGGACTTGTGGGGTCGCCAATACCGAAAATCTGTAGCTGTCGCCAGAGCGCTCTTACCATAAACCTATTAAATTTCCATCCTACATAATTCCACCAATCGGCTTGGTGGCCATGCATCATAAATATTT
This sequence comes from Aequorivita sp., assembly GCA_020435865.1. Taxonomy (GTDB): domain Bacteria; phylum Bacteroidota; class Bacteroidia; order Flavobacteriales; family Flavobacteriaceae; genus Aequorivita. The sequence goes on from JAGQYZ010000309.1 coordinate 4,212, forward strand.
CCTGTTCCGTGGTTTCGTGTTTCAAAATCAATCCTTCGGAAAATTCAATTCCAGGAAATAGTGACGCATCTTTGCCAGTAATTTTGTCAAAATAAGTAAACAGGTTTTTTTCAACATATCTTTTGTTTTTATAGACCATGTCGTGGTTTCCCAATAGCCTATAAAGTCTTCCTTCATTGAAGAAAAGTTTCATTAAAGCATAAACATTTTGGTGTGCTTCAAAAATGTCTTTAAAAAAAATATTTTCCCAAAGCTCGTCACCATCTCCAATTTCGCAATAAGTAAAACCGTTTCGGTAATAATCCTGAAGCGCGTGAAAGTAAATGTTTCGGTTGTTGGCAAAATCGTCCGCAAAACTATTGTCGCCCCTATGGCAATCACTGAAAATTATAAATTTTGAATCATCGTTAAAAGAAATCCGCCGAGCGGTTTTATATGCGCGGTACATTCGGGTTTTTGAGGACATGCCTTGATTGTTTTTTTAAAGATACAATTACAATTTCTTTTAATAAAATACATTTAATGACATAAATCAATAAAAAAGAAAGACCCAGCAAACGCCGGGCTTTTCAAAATAATTAACCAAAATTTAATCATTTGGGGGCAAATAGAACAAGTAGGGTTTTTAAGGGTCCTTTTTTAATTTTTTATTTTCTTTTAAACTTTTTATATATAGTAGGGTAAAAAAAATAATTACTAATATTCCTAAAGGAATAATTAAATAAAATAGAAAAATCATAATGACTTAATTGATCAAAAGTTATTCTTGGGTTCAATTATTAAGACACACGAATTTTTATTAAGTCACATTTAATATTGAAATTATTCTAAAATTTCAATTTTCTTGTTTACGATTTTTTTAATGGGATATATAATTTTTTGGTTTTCACAATGAAGAATAAGGCATATGTTGTCTATAGAAACAATGGTTCCTTCAATTTCTCCAATTTTTATTCGTTGTCCAACCTCCAAATTCTTACGGGAATAAAAACCGAATAAAAGTCTTTGCACAACATCTCTGGAGCCAAGGCCTAATGCCAAAGTAAAGGCGGCTAATGCTGCGCCTAAAATAATAGATAGATTGTTTGTGATGATATCTGTATTTACGCCTAAATGATTTAAGGTGATAATGGTTGTAACAATTAAACAGATATAAAAAGCAATTGAGCTAATAGTTTGGGCCCCACCAACATCAAAAGATGAAAGAATTTTTTTTAGAGCGTTTTTAGAATAGGAAGCAAGATAAATTCCCACAAATAAAATCAGTAGTGCTAAAAATAGTGTGGGGAGGTAATTGATTAATTTACCTACTTCTATTGATACTTTTTCAAGATTAAAAAGATCAGCTCCTAAAATTATTGCTACCAAAACCAAAAACCATTTTAGGAAATTCAGTAAAATTTTATTTAAATCGATAGTAATGTTAACGCTGTTAAAAAGTTCATTTTCATTGATTTTGGAATTTATAACTTCAATTCTTGAAAATTTCAAAATACGTTTAACCACAATAAGAATAAGCTTAATTAGAATCCAGCTTATAACTATAAATGCGATTACGCCAAGAATTTTAGGTAAACTATCAATAACGATAGTTTTAAGATCTTCAATCAGTTTTAAATTAAATTTCATAATGAGGAATTTTATTACTGCTTTTTATTGTTTTTGGTTGTTTTAAATATATTCTCTATTGAAGAAGGATATTTAATCATTGTAAGGTCTGCAATGTCCAAAATCAATTTAATAGTAGCAACGTTCCCCATCACTTTTTCTTTAAGCGTAACAGGCAATTTCTCGCTGTAAACTATTGCTTTAAAGGGATTTTCCATTTTTTATAAACTATTATATATATTTATTAATCGTTGTTTTGCTCTTTTTAGGCGCATTTTTACGGCACTTTCACCTAAATCTAAACCTTTTTGGATCTCAGCGATTGAAAAATCGTCTTGATACTTCATTAATAGTATCATTTTATCATCGGGATCAATTTGGTTTAAAGAGAGTATCAATTTTTCTGTTTTCATTTGAAAGATATCCTCATCTGGAATTTCTTCTTTCTGCGTATAATTCTCGTGCTCTAAACTCGTGAATTTTTCCTGTTTCTTTTTCTTGTCTCTTTGAATATAGTTCAAACAAAAATTATAAGTAAAGGAATAAAGCCAAGTAGAAAATTTTGACTCCCCTTTAAAAGTACGCAGTTTAAGAAACAACTTGATAAATATATCGTGGGTAAGGTCCTGGGCCTCTTCTGCAGACTTAGAAAAGCTAAGACATTTGCCATAAATCGGTTCGGCATACCTGTCATACAATATGGCAAAAAGATGTGTATCATTTTTAGCAACTATTTTTGAAATAAGTTCAGAATCATCTAATTCACTATCTTTTACAGTGCTGCCCATCTATAGTTTAATCGTTATAACCATAAATTTAGACACCAAAAAAATAAAAAGTCACATGGTTAAATAAAAAATGATTTTCAAATCTTCGAAGTATTGTTTAAAAAAACGGCCAACTTGCATAAGTTGGCCGTTTGTAGAGTATTTATATAATTAAACAAATGCGTTAAGTCCCGTAATATCTAATCCTGTAATCAACAAGTGAATATCGTGTGTTCCTTCATAGGTAATAACACTTTCAAGGTTCATGGAGTGGCGCATAATGCTGTATTCGCCAGTAATTCCCATCCCGCCGAGTATTTGTCTTGCCTCACGTGCAATGTTGATTGCCATATCAACATTATTTCTTTTCGCCATTGAGATTTGTGCGCTAGTTGCAGTCCCCGCATTTCGCAATACTCCCAGACGCCAAGCCAATAATTGGGCTTTGGTGATTTCAGTAATCATTTCGGCCAATTTTTTCTGCTGAAGTTGATATTGCCCAATAGGTTTTCCAAACTGAATCCGTTCTTTTGAATAGCGTAGTGCAGTGTCATAGCAGTCCATCGCAGCACCAATTGCGCCCCAAGCAATTCCATAACGTGCGGAATCAAGGCAGCCAAGTGGTGCGCCCAACCCAGATTTGTTTGGAAGTAAATTTTCCTTCGGAACTTTTACATTATCGAAAATAAGCTCGCCCGTTGCCGAAGCGCGAAGCGACCATTTATTATGTGTTTCGGGCGTTGAGAAGCCTTCCATTCCACGTTCTACTATTAAACCGTGGATTCTTCCTTCTTCGTTTTTTGCCCAAACTACGGCAACTTGCGCAAAAGGGGCATTGCTGATCCACATTTTGGCACCGTTCAAAAGATAGTGGTCACCTTTGTCTTTAAAGTTGGTGGTCATTCCGCCCGGATTACTTCCGTGGTCCGGCTCGGTCAACCCGAAACAGCCCATCCATTCACCAGAAGCGAGTTTCGGCAAATATTTTTTTCGTTGTTCTTCGTTTCCGTATTTCCAAATTGGATACATAACCAAAGAAGACTGTACCGAAGCAGTACTTCGAACACCGCTATCGCCACGTTCTATTTCCTGCATAATCAATCCGTAAGAAATTTGATCAAGCCCCGCACCTCCGTATTCCTCTGGAATGTATGGGCCAAAAGCGCCAATTTCGGCAAGACCGCTGATTATCTGTTCTGGAAATTCAGCCTTTTGGGCATATTCTTCTATTATGGGTGATACGTCTCGCTTCACCCAATCGCGGGCGGCTTGGCGTACCAATTTGTGTTCATCGGAAAGTAATTCGTCAAGATTATAATAATCTGGAGCTTCGAATAAATCTGGTTTCATCTATAATTAATTTAAAGGAATACAAATGTAGAAATCACAAGTTGAAAGACCTACATATTAAAGTGAAAATGAATAAAACTATATTTTTTAAAAAAATTGATTTGCAAGAATTAATTATTCACTTGCACTTCTTTAAATGTAAATCTTTAGTACATTTATAGCAACTAACATTAAAACAATATATTATGAGAGGTATTCTTTGGCTTGTGGCCGTAATTTGTATTGTTATCTGGATATTAGGTTTTTTTGGTATTGTAAATGGTATTCCTACCGGAAATCTGATACATATTTTAATTGTTATTGCAGTAGTAATAATACTGTACAATATAATTTCAGGCAGAAAACCATTATAGATAGGTTTCTAAAAATCATTAACTGTAAATTAATTCTTTACTTGGAAATGTAAATTTACATCTTTAAGTAAAAATCCTGCACCAGATTTTTATAATCTTCAGTGTAGTGGTGTCGGGATGTTTCAATGATAAGATTTTCAATTTCCATGGAAATTTTTTCAAAAGAAAACTCCAGCATGCTTCTTTTTTCATCTGAAGAAATTGTTCCGCGCACTCGGCATATTCTCTTTGGAAACAAGTTTACTTCCGAAGCCATTTTAATGAAATTTTCCTCTTCTTTCCGCGGAATGATAACTGCAAAAATCCCTTCGTCAGAAAGTAATTGTGAAGCACTTTCAATTAGCTCGTCAAAAGCAAGTGCATCGTTGAAACGTGCAACATCGCGAGATTCATTTGAAGTTTTATAATCCTCAGAATAAAAAGGAGGATTGGAAATGATGAGCTCATATTTCTCATCGATTTCTTCAACAAATTCTTCCAAAGAAGCGTGATAGCAAAACAGCCTGGCACCCCAAGGTGAGTTTTCAAAATTGTCTACGCACTGTTCGTAAGCATTTCCGTCAATTTCAATAGCGTCTACCATTTCGGCTTTGGAACGTTGAGCCAATTGCAAAGCAATGATTCCCGTGCCAGTACCAATATCCAAAATTGAAAAAGGATTATTTTTTATGGAAACCCAAGCTCCGAGCAGAACACCGTCCGTGCCAATTTTCATTGCACAACGGTCTTGTTCAATTGTGAATTGTTTGAATTTAAAGGGTTTATTCATAATTAATTCTGAAGTCAGAATTATAAATACATTTCTATCAACCCTTCCGGCACATTAAGAAAAATGGTTTTACTTTCCCGATCCACTTTTTTGATGAAATGGTCTATCATTGGGATTAGTACTTGTTTTCCGTCACGGTCAATTTCAAACAAGGCTTGCGAAGTAGTGTCGTTAACACCAGTAATTTCACCAATTTTTCCGAAAGATTCGTCTTCTGCAGTAAACCCAATAATTTCGTGATAGTAAAATTTGTTGCCCGTAAGCTTTGGTAGAAATTCCAAAGGGAGGTAAAGATGTGCGCCAATCAAGGCATTTGCTTCCTCTTCGTTTTTTACGTCTTCAAAGCGCACACGAAGTAATTCACTTTTATGAAGTGAGCTTTCTTCAATAAAAAAGGGAATCAGGTTTTTGCGTTGTTCAACAAAAACCGATTCCATTTTAGTAAAAAGTTCGGGTTCGTCCGTATCAAGTTTTAT
>JAGQYZ010000310.1 GCA_020435865.1 Aequorivita sp.
GGGTACTCCACGATTCTCCCCAACTCGTTACCGTCTTTGTAGAAAATGATTGTTGGAACATTGGTAATATTTTTTCCTTCCTCGAAACCTTCAGGTGTTGTTTTTTCTTCGGAAACGGTAATTAAAGATAGTTTCGATTCATCAAAATTAGCAGCATCTAAAATTTTATAAAGATGTGGCGCTTCACGTTGGCTGTCTTCGCACCAAGTTCCCATAAAAACAGTAATTGTTACATCTTTTAATAACGGTTTCAATGTTTCTATAGCTTCAATATCTACATTGTAATCCTTATAGCCAGCGTTATACCAATCTTTAAACGCCTCCATTTGCAATCCTTTTCGGTTGGCTTTTCCTAAAAGCATCACGGAATCTTCGTAAGGTACAGTGTCGTTTATTTTTTCTTTTGAGTTTTCTGAAATTATTTCTTTTGAAATGTTTTCAGGCACTTTGTTTTTTTCTTTTGAAGAATTGCAAGCAACTAAAAGTATTGTTGAAAGAAGCAGAACTTTTGAATAACACATTTTTTTTAAATTTTATTTTAAAGGAACAATCATTACAGGAATTTTGGAATGATGGATTACATGTTCGGCAACGCTGCCAACAAAAAGATGAGCCAATCCAGTGCGTCCGTGTGTACCCATTACAATCAGGTCTGCTTCCCAGGTTTCGGCTGTTTTTATAATATCCTTGGCAGGATGGCCCTCTGGCATAAATTTCAATATTTCATGACCATTATACATTTTGGCAAGCTCATCAAGTGTTTGCTCGGCTTCCTTTTTAAGAATCAATAATGCAGTCTGTGGCAATATACCAGCATTAACGTTTCCTACCGCCTTAGATTCGTCAATAACATAAATCAAAGCTACTTTTGCCCCAGTTTGGTGTGCCAGTTCCAATCCTTTTTTTGCAGCCAGCATAGAAAACTCGCTACTGTCAACTGCGATTAATATTTTTGAATAAGCCATGAGTTTTAGTTTTTCAAGTTTTTTCTTTTTTTTGAATTTTAAAAGTAACTAATTAGCCTTTTTTTGTTCAAACTAAAGAATGTTGCGTCATTATTTCTGGTTTCTCAATGCCCATAATATCAAGAATAGTTGGAGCTATATCTCCCAGAATACCATTTTTAACCGATTTAATTTCATCGTCCACAACTATGATTGGAACGGGATTGGTTGTATGGGCAGTATTTGGTGAGCCATCTGGATTTCGCATGGTTTCACTGTTTCCATGGTCAGCAATAATAATGGTTGCGTAATGGTTTTCTAAAGCTTTTTCAACGATTGCTTTTGCACATTTGTCCACCGTTTCACAAGCTTTTACTGCTGCTTCAAAAACTCCGGTATGACCTACCATATCTGGGTTTGCGAAATTTAAGCAAATAAAATCTGCGGTTTTGTTTTCAATTTCTGGCAAAATCTTATCGCGAAGGTCGTAAGCACTCATTTCGGGCTTCAAATCGTAAGTAGCTACTTTAGGTGAAGGACAAAGGATTCGTTTTTCACCTTCAAAAGGAATTTCCCTTCCGCCAGAAAAGAAAAAAGTAACGTGAGGATATTTCTCGGTTTCTGCAATTCGAATTTGTTTCTTTCCATTCTTTTTCAAAACTTCACCCAAAGTATCGTGCAGGTTTTCCTTGTTATAGACAACGTGAATATTTTTAAAGGAATCGTCATAATTGGTAAGTGTTACAAAGTAGAGAGGGATTGTTTTCATTCCAAAATCTTCATAATCTTTTTGGGTCAAAACCTCTGTAATCTGTCTGCCACGGTCGGTTCTAAAGTTGAAGAAAATCACTACATCGTCTCTTTCAATGGTTGCAACTGGTTTTCCTTCTGCAGTAGTCATAACAATGGGTTCAATGAATTCATCGGTAATTCCTTTTGCATAACTATCTTCAATACTTTTTACTGCATTGTGTGAAGGTTTTCCTTTTCCAAAGACCAACAAATCATACGCTTTTTTTACGCGATCCCAACGTTTGTCTCTATCCATTGCATAATAACGTCCAATGATTGAGGCAAGTTTTCCGCCCGTTTTTTCCATATG
>JAGQYZ010000311.1 GCA_020435865.1 Aequorivita sp.
GATTTTTCACTTTACATTGAAGTTACGGGTGAAGAAGTTACAACCCAACTCAATGAGAGTGTTGTAAAAAAATATATGAAACAACTTTCAAACGTAGTGAATGGAGATCCTGTGGAACTTTTGAAAATGGCGGTTCGAATGCCGGATGCTTTAAAAACAGAACGTGAAGAAATTGACGAAAAAGAATATGAAGCAATTTTAAAAGGAATCGATCAAGCGTTGGAATCCATCAATAAATATAGAACAGACGAAGGTTTGGTGCTGGAAAATGACTTTTTGGACCGTGCTAAATCTATTTCTAAATTACTTGAAGAAGTTATTGTGATTGACCCCGAACGTGTTAATGTAGTAAAAGAAAGGCTACGCAAAGCAGTTGCTGATTTAAAGGAAAAAGTGGACGAAAATCGCTTTGAGCAGGAATTGATCTATTATCTTGAAAAATACGACATCACCGAGGAAAAAGTTCGCCTTAAAAACCATTTGGAATATTTTAAGGAATCCTTAAAATCGCACGATTCCAACGGAAAAAAATTGGGTTTCATCACCCAGGAAATTGGCCGTGAAATAAACACCATTGGCAGCAAGGCAAATTATGCGCCGATGCAGCAAGTAGTGGTGCAAATGAAGGATGAACTTGAAAAAATTAAGGAACAAGCGCTAAACGTTTTATAGAGGGTTGTGGGTAGTAGGTGGTAGATGGTTTTCCATTAAAGAATGGCCGTCCTACGTCTTATTTCCTTCAGTCTTAAGTCAAATTTTTAAAAAATGAATTCAAAAAAAGGAGGGAAATTGATTGTGTTCTCAGCACCATCGGGAAGTGGAAAAACCACCATTGTACAACATTTGCTGAAACAGGAGGACCTTAACTTGGAATTTTCGGTTTCGTGTACAAGTCGCGAGCCCCGTGGCGATGAAAAGCACGGCGAGAATTATTATTTCATCTCGTTGAAGGAATTTAAGCAGCACATTAAAAATGGCGATTTTTTGGAGTGGGAAGAGGTGTATCGCGATAATTTTTACGGCACTTTAAAAAGTGAAGTGGAGCGCATCTGGAGCCATGGAAAAAATGTGATTTTTGATATTGACGTTGCCGGCGGACTTCGCATTAAAAAGAAATATCCTGAAAAAACACTGGCAGTTTTCGTAAAACCACCCAGCATTGACGAGCTGAAAATTCGTTTGAAAAAACGAAAGACCGAAAGTGACGAGCGCATCAATATGCGCATTGCCAAGGCTTCGGTAGAATTGGCCACTGCTCCACAGTTCGACAAAATCATAAAAAATCATGATCTTGAGACCGCTTTACAGGAAGCGCACGACTTGGTAGAAGATTTCATCAAAAAATGAACGGTTTTTAACTTTGAAGGCTTCAAAAAAAATAGGGCTTTATTTTGGCACGTTCAACCCCATTCACGTGGGGCATTTGATCATAGCCAACCACCTGGTGGAGTTCAGCGATTTAGATGAAGTTTGGTTTGTGGTTACGCCACACAATCCGCATAAAAAAAAGAAAACACTTTTGGAGGACCATCATCGCTTGGCAATGGTTCGGATAGCTGTGGAAAATTACCCAAAATTGCAAGCCAGTAATGTGGAATATGACCTGCCGCAACCTAATTATACAGTGAATACCTTGGCTTATTTGGAAGAAAAACATCCCAAAAACAATTTCTGCTTAATTATGGGGGAAGATAATTTGAAAAGTTTTCCGAAGTGGAAAAACTATGAGGTTATCTTAGAACGCTATTCAATCTATGTTTATCCCAGAATTTCCGAAGGAACTGTGGAAACACAATTCGACAATCACGAAAAAATTGTGAAAGTTGACGCCCCAATTATTGAGCTTTCTTCAACTTTTATCCGCAATGGTATTAAATCTGGAAAAAATATTCGTCCGATGCTTTCGGCGGAAGTTTGGAAGTATTTGGATGAGATGAATTTTTACAAATGAAAACCGCCCCACCAAATTAACACTTGGGGAGCGGCCTCAACTAAATAACCAACCAGAATCATTGAAATTATTTATTTCAATAATT
>JAGQYZ010000312.1 GCA_020435865.1 Aequorivita sp.
AGTTCAAGTCTCGCTCTCGCTACTATAAACCCCTTCAAAACTGGAGGGGTTTTTTGTTATCCCATTGGTCGAAAATTTCTTGCACATATCACGAATATTCTTACTTTTGTTAAAAATGAGTTAATAAAATATTGGAATACAGCTTCGTATAGGGCATATAATGGGTTATTTTTACAGCTTAACCCTTAAAACCTACTTTATGAAAAAGTATTTTTTTGCATTTTTAATGCTAGTTAGTATTGCTATTAGCTGTACACCAGAAAAACAAATTAGTGATGACCAACAAATCGACAAACGAAAAGTTTGCCCCCCAAGCGACAGAAACTGTAATGGGATTCCAGATCACCTGGAGCCACCAGAGTAATTTTTATTTAATCTTTTTATGTGCAGTAGCTGTTTTATCACCGTTTCTGCATATGATATATCTTATTGAAGATAAAGAGGGCATATTTGGTTTCGCATATATGTCCTCTTTTTTATTTTCAATAAGTTTGCCTTTAATGGCTATTAGTTCAGGTTTACTATTAAAGTTTGCGAAGAATATAATTGTTGAAGATTTCAAAAAAACTTTTGGCTATATTTCGAATACTTTTTTATTAGTTGGATTTTTCTTTTTAATCTACACGTTCGCTCCAATGTATGATCTTTCCATTTATTCATACTATGCAATCGTTTTGGCTCTTGCCGTGTCTTTAACTGTAATCGCTAATCTTGTTCACAAAGCTATAATTACCACTGAAGAACGTCTTAAAAAAATAATCTCAAAACTTTTCGATTTTATCATTCTTGAAACTCCCCGCAAACATGTTTCAGAGGAAAAGCAAATTGACTATGTTATTTCCTATGAAAAGATTATTAACGAAATAGGGGACGAATGAATGAAACATTAAAAAACTTAATGAAACTGCGCATTGCCGGAATGCTCTCTGAAGCAGCAAGGTTTGAGGCTGAAAAAAATCTACAGGAAAAACCAAAGTCTGAAGCTTCGGAAAATATCTCCAATATTATTTTAGCTAAAAAATAAGTCTTTTTAACTTTTCAGAAATTTTTCCAATTCTGAAAAATTAACTTGAAATTGTTCCCCACTTTTCATTTTTTTAAGCGTAAATGAAAGAGCCTCCATTTCCTTTTCACCTGCCAATATTGTGTAAGGAATATTCCGTTTATCGGCATAGCCCATTTGTTTGCCCATCTTTGCGGAGTCGGGATATAATTCTGCCTTAATACCAGCACTCCGAAGCTTAGTTATTGCCTTCATCGCGTACAAAGCTTCCTTTTCTCCAAAATTTATAAAAAGTGCTTTGCTGTTTTCCGAAACGGTTTCTGGGAAAAGATTCAGTTCTTCGAGAACCAAATAAATACGATCCAAGCCAAAAGAAATACCTACACCGCTCATATCCTTCAGACCAAAAATTCCCGTTAGATCATCATATCTTCCACCACCACCAATGCTTCCCATATTTACATTTTCAGGAGCTGAGACTTCAAAAATAGCACCTGTATAATAATTCAAACCGCGGGCAAGTGTTACGTCAATTTGCAACGATGCCGTTTGCAAACCAAGCGTTTCAATTTTATTAGTTATAAAATCAAGCTCTTCTACGCCTTGAATACCAGTTTTGGAATTGCCCAATAAATTCTTGAGATTTTTTAATTGTTCAACTGCAGCTCCATTTAAAGAAAATAAAGGCTGCAATTTTTGCAAAGCATCTTCCGAAATACCTTTTTCGCGCATTTCTTTTTTTACGCCTTCCTCCCCTATTTTGTCGAGCTTATCCAATGCAACGGTAAAGTCTATCAACTTGTCTTCCGCTCCTATGGTTTCGGCAATTCCGCTCAATATTTTTCGGTTGTTAATTTTTATGGTTACGCCTTTTAAACCCAATTTACTGAAAACGGCGTCATACAATTGTACAAATTCCACTTCTTGCCAAAGTGAAGTTGTGCCCACAACATCTGCATCACACTGAAAAAACTCACGAAAACGCCCCTTTTGCGGTGTATCTGCACGCCAAACGGGCTGAATTTGGTAACGTTTAAACGGAAAGGTTATCTCGTTTTGATGTTGTACCACATAACGTGCAAAAGGAACTGTGAGATCATAACGTAAAGCTTTTTCTGAAAGTGAACGTGAAAAACGAGCTAAATTACCTTCTTGCAGAGCCACCAAATCTACTTTTTTTACTTTTTCCCCACTATTCAAAATCTTAAAAATCAAACGATCTCCCTCTTCGCCGTATTTTCCCATCAATGTCTCGCTATTTTCAAAAGAAGGGGTTTCAATAGGCTGAAAACCATACAATGAAAAGGTTTCCTTTATTATATTAAAAATATAATTACGTTTGGAAACTTCAGCCGGATTGAAATCACGTGTGCCTTTTGGTATGGATGGTTTTTTTG
>JAGQYZ010000313.1 GCA_020435865.1 Aequorivita sp.
ATTTTCCACTTTTAATCCGTCCTTCCTACGTTTTGGGTGGACAGGGTATGAAAATCGTAATAAACAAAAAGGAACTTGAGGCTCATGTTGTTGATTTGCTTCGTAAAATTCCAAACAACAAATTACTGCTGGATCATTATTTAGATGGTGCTATTGAAGCCGAAGCTGATGCAATCTGCGATGGCGAAAATGTGTACATCATAGGAATAATGGAACACATTGAACCTTGTGGAATCCATTCCGGAGATTCTAATGCTACTTTGCCACCATTCAATATTGGTGAGTTTGTTATGCAGCAGATAAAAGATCATACCTTTAAAATTGCAAAAGCACTAAATACTGTCGGGTTAATAAATATTCAGTTTGCAATAAAAGATGATATGGTTTACATTATTGAAGCCAATCCACGTGCTTCCCGTACTGTACCTTTCATTGCGAAAGCATATGGTGAGCCTTATGTTAACTACGCAACAAAAGTGATGCTCGGGCATAACAAAGTAACCGATTTCAATTTTAATCCAAAGTTGGAAGGGTTTGCTATAAAACAACCAGTTTTCAGTTTCAACAAATTTCCGAATGTAAACAAACAATTGGGTCCTGAAATGAAAAGTACAGGAGAGAGTATTTTATTTATAGATAGTTTGAAGGATGATGCTTTTTATGATCTATATGCAAGAAGAAAAATGTATTTGAGCAAATAAGCTGATGTTTTTCTTTTTTTTTCGTAAATTAGATTATTAACCTACTTAAAATTTCATTTATGCAAAAAATTACTTTGTTCTTTTTTTTAATTACAATGAATATTCTCATTGCGCAGAATGTTGTTGAAATTGCTTGGGGGCAAGGAATTAATGAATCTGTGGCCAGTCCAACTATTGAGTTAGGGGATACAGTGCTTTGGAAATGGGTAGATGCATCACAAAAAAGTGTAACTAGTCTTCCAAATGGAGCTGAAGTTTTTGATAGTGGTACTTTGAAAGGCATCAATAATGATTTTTCATATACTTTTACCAAAACTGGCATTACTGAATATCAAAATGACTCTGATCCTTCAATGTATGGCAAAGTTACTGTGGTTGGAAAACTTTCAATAGAAGAAAAATTTGTAAAAAACCTGAATTTCTATCCAAATCCGGTTAAAAATAATCTTACCATTTCGTCAATTTTTAAAATTGACAGCTATCAGGTTTATAACATTTTGGGAACCTTAGTTTCCGAGGGTAAAGGAACCAGTAATCTTACTCAAGTTGATATGAGCAGGTTAAATAGTGGTTTGTATTTTGTAAAAGTTACTTCAAGAAATATGCAGACCACTTTAAAAATTGCCAAAGGATAATTCTTATCTATTAATTATAGCCTTTGTAGGCAACAATTACGTTGTGCTTCTTTAATTCGCGAATATGCTTTTCTACTTCAAAGTTAGTTTCTTGGTATTGTTGTTTCTTTTTTGAAGCCAACCGTGAAGCGCTTTTCAAAAAACGTCTTATTTCAATCTTTGAATCCAATATTAACCCAGGTACTTCCATACCAATGCCATTATCATCTTTTGCAACCATTGTAAAATAGGAAGAATTGCAATGTTTCTTCGCTCCAGTATGTATATTTTCGGATTCAACACGAATTCCAACGATCATAGAGGTTTTCCCCACATAGTTTATTGAAGCTTTTAAAGTCACCAATTCACCCACTTCTATAGGTTTTAGGAAATTTACTGTATCTACTGAGGCTGTAACACAGTAGTATTTACTATGCTTTGATGCACAAGCAAATGCAATCTGGTCCATTAGGGACAGGATATAGCCACCGTGTATTTTTCCGCCAAAATTTGCATGCGATGGTAGCATCAATTCAGAGATAGTTACTTGCGATTCTTCAATATGTTTATACATACTACTTATTAATCTCTGTTGAAATGGGGTGATTTTTCTTTTTCAACATCAGTAATAAAATACTTTGTATCTCCCCAAATTGCAAAGGAAGCAAATCGTTCAATGTAGGTAACTTTTACATAGTTGCCTTGAAACTCTTTTAGCTTTTCAATGACTTCTGCATCTTTATCCAAGACTGAAAATGAAAAAATCTGTGCGCCACTTATTCCTTGGCTTATTTCACCTTCCCAAGTTTTAATAACTATACCACGATGGCTAAATTTTATAAGTTCACCAGCCCGTGTTCCTTCGCTATAGGGAACAAAGTAAACAAAAGCGAAATAGAGAAGATATAGCGCCAAAAGGCTTCCAAGAATAATGAAGAGGACTTTTTTCATTCACTAAAAATAAGTAATTTATTTTTAGTTTTTATAGAAAGTTATACCCTGCAATTAAAGCAAAGGAATTATAGGCTGAAGCTATGTCATCATATTTTAAAAGTTTACGGGAAGTGTGATATATAGCTTCTATACTGTATTTGTTTTTAAATCTAAAACCTGCTCCAAATGCAATTCCTGCATCAGCATTAACATTTAGATCATAACCTCCTTCATTGCTTGAATCAATCTTAGAATCCAACATTGCTATGTCTACCAATAAAGCAGCATCCACATAAAATGCAGCGTTTTTATTTAAGAACATATAATGGCGGCCCCCGACGGGAAGCTCAATAGAATTGTATTCAGCCGTAATTAAAGTGGTTTTTTGAAACGTATTAAAATCAACATAAATATATTCTTTTTCAGCTTTATAATGGCGATATGTTGGTTCGATAAAAATGGCCCATTTTCCATTATTAAAAGGCAACACATACTCTGCCTCAAGACCAAGTCTGAAACCCGTCTTGTTGTCAAAATCTAATCTGTCTTTATTGTATTTTTTAATTGAAAGTGAAGAAAATGTAACGCCAGGGCGAATACTTAAGTTAAATTTTGCTTTTTGGGCATTTTTATTGAAAACAAGAATTTCAGAATTTTCACAATTATTGTACTTCGTAATCAAATTGACCAAACTGGTTTTTTTATACTGAAGATCCTCAAAGTTATTTTTGTTTAACTTACTGCAGATTAAATCTGTGCTAAGCTGCTGCTTATAGCGTTCGTTTTTGCCCATTTTTGTTGCAGTGGACATATATTTTTTATAAATGAGCTGTTCTATTTTACCATCATCAACTTTATAAAAATAGCGTGGTGTATTTTCATTTTCGGTATAATAAAGTGAAGCTTTTCCTTCTATTAAAGTTTTTAGAAAAATCGTTTCCTCTTTCATTATAGGATTTCGAACATCTGTTAAATCATTTACATTGTCGGAAGATTGATCTATGTTAACGGTGGCTCTTATATATTTAAAAGATTGGTCTGAGCCAAATTCTATGACATTGCTTAGTGTTCCTGTTTTTATTTCACCATTCTCTTCAAGTTTATAAACAAATGAAGTAGGGCTTCCTTTCCAGTCTTCATTTTTTATAAGACAGCCAACTTTAGTACCATTAGTTTTGATAAGATAGCCAGACTCAAAATTAGTTTGTGAAAAAGCGTTTAATCCTGATAATAAAACGGTTATAAAAAGTAATTGTAATTTCATGAAATTTTGGGGTTTTTAATATTTAAGGAGTGTAAAATAGAAAAAATACTATATAATAATTCAATTTTACTGAGTGTTATTTTCATCACTGTTTTTCAATAGTTTTTGGTCGATGGTTTTGCTAGT
>JAGQYZ010000314.1 GCA_020435865.1 Aequorivita sp.
TATCATTTAAGTTTGTGTTGACAATAACATTAGCGCTTATTACCGAGTTTGGTACCACAATCCTATTATTTTCAAAATCTCGAAGCACAACTTGCCGCAAATTGATTTCTTCTACCGTTCCGGTATACGTTTGGTTAAACGTAATTCTATCGTTGATTTTAAACGGTTTGAATATAACAATGAGAAACCCACTCATAATATTGCTCAATGCCTGTTGCGATGCCAATCCAGCTACTAGTGATAAGATTCCTGCACCAGCTAACAAGGAATGGCCCAACGTTTTCATTTCAGGAATTTGAATTAAGGCAAATGAAATACCTATAATAAAAATAATGGCTGTTATTAGCTTCGTTGCAAATGTGTAGCTTGTTGGGTCAATGTGTTTTGTTGCTACTAAGGCATTTATTTTCTTCTTGGATACGTATTTAAAAACCAAGGCAAAACAAATGGTTAGGGCAATTATAATTACTATGATTATAAGGGTTTTAAAGTCTGAAAAAAAAGTAGTTGTCATAATTTTTCTAAAGAATTTTATCATTTGGTTGGTGGTTCGTTGTTATTTCGTTCCCCTAGTCTTTATAAATTTGTAAGCTATTCATATTCGCAGACTTCTTTTAACTTGTCGAGTGCTTTTGGATAGACCTGTCCAAAATAGTCACCAAATTCTTCTACAGCGTCAAGTTCTATACGTACTGAAGTACTACCATTTTTTTCTTCAAAAGTATAATTTTCAAGTCCGCCAGCCCACTTTTCAACCTCTTCTCCCGTGTTAATTTCCTTACCGTCTTTTAAAATGCCATAGTGTCTAATTGAAACAAAACGGTTGGGAATGTTTTCTGCTATTTCAGATACCATTCCGCCCTTTTCTCCATTTTCGTCTGTCCCAACAAAAATAATTTTTTCTCCTTTGTTCCAGCTTCCTTCATAGGTAGATGTTGGGTTAAACAAGGCAGTCCACTTTTCATAAGTTGATTTGTCGCTAATGCCAAGCATGGTGTCATAAACCTTGCTTAAAGGTGCGTTTATTTTGACATTGAATTTAAGTTTTTTCATACTTGTAACGGGTTTGATTATTATATTTTAACAAGTTGTCCTTTCCGTTGTACAATGTTTTTGTAGTCCCATTGTATTGATTGTGCCTTTTCAAGCCAACGTTTTAATTCTGTGGTGTTGATGTCTGAAACATTATTATAGAAAATAGAAGCGTCTTTAAATTTTTTGCCCAATATGTTCAGGTTTACTTCGTCAAAGTCTGCACCACTCCAAAACATTAATCGTATTCCACCTTTCTGTTTGCTGTAACCAACTATTGGATTACCATTTAAAAACCAAACAGGGTGCGCGTGCCAAATTTTGTTTTCGGCTTTGGTCAGTTTGCTGTCAATAATCTTTGCAAGTAATTCACAAACTTCCTTGTCTGTAGATGCTTGTTTCTCATTATATTTCTGAATATCCGCGTTCATTTTTTTGTTTTCAAATCTTTTTCAATTCTGGTTTGTTGATGTTTGCACTGTCCCTCTCACACTGACCGTCAACGTCGAGTGTAAGATTTCGGCGTGGAATCGTCCGCAGGACTATTCCACAGAGAAATCAGCTTAAATATAGGTTTTGTTTTTGGTTTTTGCACTGTCGCCACGCTGAATTATAGCCGTTGTTGT
>JAGQYZ010000315.1 GCA_020435865.1 Aequorivita sp.
TTACCAATTGAATTATTTTATCAATAAAACCGTCTTTGAAAAGCACCGAAATAATTCCCAAAAAAACACCAATAATCATTGCGATTACAATTGCAGAAACCGCCAGAATAAAAGTGTTTGGAAGTGTTTCGGTAATCACTTCACTCACTTCTTTTCCGTTCTTTTGAAAAGATTCACGCAAATAAGGTGTCTTTAAAACAACTGTTGTTTTTCCTATTGAAAATAATTTTACCACATTGTATTTTCCTTCAGAAAGAAAGGTATAATCTTCAGGGTTTTTACTGTGAAAAGATATTGGTGACAAATCATTTAAATACCGCAAATATTGTACAGAAACAGGTTGGTCAAAACCATATTTCTTTTTTACTAAAGCAAGCTGTTCTGCGGTTTCATTTTGACCCAACATCATTCGTGCCGGGTCTCCTGGAAGAATTGTGAACAAGAGAAAAATAACCGTTACAACCCCAAACAATGTGAGCAATGCATAACCCAATTTTTGAAGTATATAGCCTGTCACGTTTTCTTAGTTTATTTGTTCCATAGTGCGTGGCTCATAGACATAATCATCGCCAAAAAGAACTTTTGCATAATCTTCAATGGTTTCTGTAAATCCTGCTTCCTTTCTTCTTTCGTTGACGGTTTCTGGATTTTCTATGGGCCAAATAAATGAACCGCGCGCATCATCATAACTCATTCCTTGAGTACCATATATTTGTGGTTTTCCTTCCATCATCAAATAACGGTCTTCCATTATTGCATAAGAAGTTTTTGGTATTTCTCCAGCATCAGCTGCCCTTTTCACCAAAGGCAAATAAAGCGGAATCTTATCTGGATTGTGCTGCAAAACATTCCATGCCACAAGGTTTGATTCCTCGCCAACAACTGATTTTCCGGGATAACCCTTTTCAATAAAATATTTTTCAACAAAAACCATATTTACACTGTCCAAAACACTTTGCATTTGCGAAAGATCACCACTGTATTCAGCTTCGGAAAGTCCCATACTCTCACCCAGCTCTTTCCGTTCTTCTATAGATCGGGCCTGCATCAACTTTCGGTACTTTTGATCGAGCACTGCAATACTGTCTAACCGTTGTTTCAATGAAAGATCTAATTTAGGCTTTGCATTTTCAACTACTGGAAGTCGCAGTTTTTCCGCGTCGTTCCAGTGAAGTTTCTGCTTAATGGTTCCGTTATCCAGCTCCAAAATGCCAGGATTGCTACGAACGATCGTTTTCAAAGTAGTTTCATCACAGAAATAAAACTTGAAATTCAATTTATATTCTTCAGTCAAAGCTTCGGTCATTTCTTGTGAAGAAGCCGAAAGACCAATCACATTATAACCATTTTTTAGAGCTTTATCAGTAACTTCTTTTATAGGAATGAATCCATCTTTTTCGGTATTTCCTAAGCTATATGCAATAATAACCACAAGATTTTCTTCATTCAAAAATTGTGAAGTATAATCTTCACCGTCTCTCTCCATCGTGAAATCGTGTATTGGTGGCGTGTAGCCTTCTTGGATCATTTCGGTTTCGGTGCTAATCAATTCCCCGTCAACCTGCGGATAGTCGCCATTTGTGGTTATTGTTTTTTCTTCGCCGTTAATATTGAACTTCCAATTATACTCATAAATAGGGCCGGGTGCATTTTCTGGAACGGTCATTCCTTCTTTTATATTAGCACCAATTTTATAGGGTCTAAAATCTATTATAGGCAAATGCTGCAATACATAATATGTTATACCTAAACAAGCTACGAATGACGCAAAAATAAGGATGCTTCGCGTTCCTTTTGTGAAAAATGGCTTAATGTATTTTCTACCTATAAAAAGAATTAAAATCAATATTAATAAAACAATATCTTTATAAAAAGATTCCCAAGGAGTTAGCTTTATAGCATCACCAAAACAACCGCAGTCGGTCACTTTGTTGAAATAGGCAGAATAGAAAGTTAAAAATGTGAAGAATACAATCATAAGCAATAATGCCCAAAGTGTAAACTTTTTCAAATAACCCAGAAGCAATGCAATACCCAGCAAAACCTCAAAAATTACCAAGAAAATAGCAATCAAAAGCGCAAAAGGAATCAGGAATTCAAGATCCAAAACATCTGGAGCGAAGTATTCTTTTAATTTAAAAGAAAAACCAACAGGGTCGTTCAACTTAATCAATCCGCTAATTATGAAAAGTACTCCAACTATTATTCGCGCTATTCCTACTATTATTTTCATCTTTTTATTTATTGTTCGTTTAATTTTTTTCTTTCAAATGAATCAGTGCAAACACCGCATAATTGATCATATCCTGATAATTAGCATCAATACCTTCAGAAACCAAGGTTTTCCCACTGTTATTTTCAATTTGTTTCACACGTAGCAATTTCTGAAGAATCAAGTCTGTTAAAGAACTTATGCGCATATCTCGCCACGCCTCGCCATAATCGTGGTTTTTGTCAATCATCAATTGTTTGGTTTTAGCCACTTGCTCATCATAAAGTTGGGTGGCTTCTTCCAAGGAAAGATCTGGCTGCTCCACTACTCCTTTTTCCAGCTGAATAAGCGCCATTATGGAATAATTTACAATCCCAACAAACTCACTGGTTTCATCTTCTTCAATTTTTTGTTCGGCATTTTGTTGCAAACCACGGATGCGTTGTGCTTTTATAAAAATTTGATCGGTCAATGATGGAAGCCGGAGAATGCGCCATGCACTTCCGTAATCGTGCATTTTATTGATAAACAACTCTCTACATTTAGTAATTTGTTCATTATATTGATTTGAAGTATCTGCCATTAGTGATTTGTAAGATTTTGCGTAAATTTCGCTTAAATAGTTTAAAGTTCAAAGTTGAAAGCCCAAAGTTATTGGGAAATGAGCACATTGTTGAAAAAAGTTGGATTTTGAAAACTAAAATTTAAAAAAATTGCAGACCATTAATTGCCACGGCAAACTTATAGACCTTTCCACCCCAAAAGTGATGGGCATCATCAATGTAACGCCAGATTCTTTTTATGATGGCGGAAAAACGTTTTCTGAAAAAGAAATTTTAAAACAAGCCGAAAAAATGATTTCGGAAGGCGCCACATTCTTGGATATTGGTGGTTACAGCACGCGACCGGGAGCAGATGAAATTTCTGAAAACGAAGAAATACAAAGAGTTGTTGAAGGCATTAAATGTATCCTGAAAAAATTTCCCAACGCCCTAATTTCCATAGATACCTTCCGAAGTGAAGTTGCAAAAAAAGCTGTTGAAGCTGGCGCTGCTATTGTTAATGATGTTTCAGGCGGAACTTTAGATGCTGAAATGTATAAAACCGTTGCAAAACTGAAAGTACCCTACATTTTGATGCACATGCGCGGCAACCCAAAAACAATGCTAAAACTGGCCGATTACAAAAATGTTACTGTTGAAGTTTTAAAGGATTTATCAGAAAAAATTGCGTTGGGCCGAGCCGAAGGCATTAACGATATAATAGCCGATCCAGGTTTTGGTTTTGCGAAAACTCGTGAACAAAGCTTTCAGCTTTTGAATAATCTGGAACTTTTTGAAAATTTGGAAGTTCCAATTTTAGTCGGTGTTTCACGAAAATCGATGATTTATAAAACATTAGAAACTTCTGCTGAAAATGCGTTAAATGGAACAACTTCGCTGAACACAATTGCACTTTTAAAAGGCGCATCAATTTTAAGAGTACACGATGTGAAAGAAGCTGTGGAATGTGTAAAATTGTTTCAAAACCTAAAATCTTGAACGCAATTCATTTAAATTTTTAAAGTACTTTTACAAAAAACGCACACCCTTGGATTTTCTTGATATTCGAATTATTGACATTGTAGATATTGTACTGGTGGCATTCCTGCTGTACTATCTCTATAATTTGGTTAAAGGTACTGTGGCCATCAATATTTTGATAGGTATTATTATTGTTTACACCATTTATATTGTCACCCAACTTTTGGAAATGGAGCTTTTGAGCAAAATTCTCGGTGGCTTTTTGGGCGTTGGAATGTTCGCTTTAGTGGTGGTCTTTCAACCAGAAATTCGGAAGTTTCTTTTAATGTTGGGTTCTACAAATTTCAATGCACGCCGAAGGTTTTTGAAGCAGTTTAAATTTTCAGGAAACGATGGAAACCTAAGCATAAACATAGAAGGAATAATAAAAGCCTGCAAAAAGATGTCTGTTTCACACACAGGAGCTTTGATTGTACTTCAACGCAACAATAGCCTCGATTTTGTAAAAAACACAGGAGACGAAATGAATCTTGAGGTAAATCAACCTATAATTGAAAGTATTTTTTTTAAAAACAGCCCGTTGCACGATGGCGCAATGATTATTGAAGAAAATAGAATTACTGCAACCCGAGTTATTCTGCCAGTTTCCAATGACAAAAAAATACCTTTACGTTTTGGCCTTAGACACCGTGCAGCTGTTGGAATTACTGAAAAAACAGATGCTGTATGCTTAGTAGTTTCTGAAGAAAACGGACAGATTTCTTATTTAAGAGATGGTGATTTTGTGCTTTTTGAAAATACAGATGAATTGTCTAAAATTTTGAAAAAGGATTTAAGTTAACATTAAATAGCTTCTTCAGCCATAAATTGTACTTCGTAAAGATTTCTGTAAAAACCATTTTCAAATTTCAAAAGTTCTTTGTGTTTGCCCTCTTCCATAATTTTCCCATGGTCCATCACTATGATTTTATCAGCTTTTTTGATGGTGGCCAAACGGTGCGCTATTACAATAGAAGTTCGGCCTTTGGTTATTTTATCTGTAGCTGTTTGAATCAATTCTTCGGAATAGGTATCTACGGAAGAAGTAGCTTCATCCAAAACCAAAATGCTCGGTTTGCTGACGTAAGCACGCAAAAATGAAATGAGCTGTCGCTGTCCAGATGAAAGCATACTGCCGCGTTCCTTCACATTATAATGATACCCATCTGGAAGTGATTTTATAAATTTATGAACACCAATTTCTTTGGCAGCAGCAATAACTTCTTCCTCAGAAATATCGGGGTTACCTAAGGTTATATTTACCAAAATGGAATCCGCAAAAAGAAAAACATCCTGAAGCACTACGGCAATTTGCGCCCGAAGCGAAGCGAGTTTATAGTCCTTTAACGAAATTCCATCAATCAAAATCTCACCGCTGTTAATTTCATAAAAACGATTCAGTAGATTGATAATCGTACTTTTTCCGGCCCCAGTTGCACCCACAATGGCAACGGTTTCGCCTGGATTTGCTTTAAAGGAAATTCCTTTAATTACTTCTTCACCATCGTTATAACCAAAGTGAACATTTTTGAATTCAATTTCGCCATTTGTGCTTGTGTAATCAACCGTTCCTGTATCCGCAATGTGTGACTTTGTATCGAGAATACCGAAGACTCGGTTTGCGGCAACCATTCCCATTTGCAGCGTGTTGAACTTATCAGCAATCTGTCTAAGCGGTCGAAAAAGCATTTCAGCATATTGAATAAAAGCTGTAATAATACCTAGTGTAACAACGCCACCGCCAATAACGTTTAAACCACCATACCAAACAACTAAACCTGTTGCCACAGCCCCAGTGGTTTCAGCGATTGGAAAGAAAATTGAGTTATACCAAACTGTTTTTATCCACGCTTTTCTGTGGTCTTTGTTTATTTCCTGAAAACGTTCATATTCTGTCTTTTCACGGGTAAAAATCTGTACTA
>JAGQYZ010000316.1 GCA_020435865.1 Aequorivita sp.
CAATGGGATCCAAAAAACCAACGTCCGGAGCTATGGAATTTATTGAATGGAAAACATTTTGAGGGTGAGCATTTTCGCGCATTTCCAATAAGTAATTGGACTGAAATGGACGTTTGGAATTATATAAAACGTGAAAACATTCAAATCCCTTCCTTGTATTTGGCACATCAGCGTGAAGTGGTTTGGCGCAGCGATACTTGGATTCCTGTTTCTGAACATTTGAAATTGGAAGAAGGAGAAGAAATCCAAACAAAAAAAATTCGTTTTAGAACGCTGGGAGATATTACCATCACTGGTGGAATAGAATCTGAAGCTGATACTTTGGAGAAAATTGTGGCTGAAGTTGCAGCAATGAAGCAGACGGAGCGCGGAAACCGTTCTGATGATAAAAGATCTGAGACTGCTATGGAAGATAGGAAACGGCAGGGTTATTTTTAATTTTAAGCTTTAGGCTATAAGCTCTAAGCGATTTAATAAAGTGATAAAGTAAAAAATGAATACTGTTTAAAAGGAGCCAATCATTGTAAAGGTAGGATGCAAAGAGGTAATATTAAGATACAAAAGATGACAAAACACAGGGCTTAAAGCATAAAGCTTACAGCATTAAATTATGAGAGATTTTAGGAAATATGATGTTTGGGCATTAAGTCACAAACTTGTATTGGGAGTTTATAAAATTACTTCTCAATTTCCTAATTCAGAGAAGTTTCAATTAACAAGTCAAATGCAAAGGGCTGCATATTCTATTCCTTCTACTTTTTGTGAAGGTTGTGGAAGAGATTCGGATAAGGATTTCAATAGATTTGTTCAAATTGCATTAGGCTCCGCTCATGAATTGGAATATTTTTTCATATTAGCGAAAGACTTGTCCTTTATTTCAGATCAAAATCAAGAAGAGCTTTCAGATATGGTTAATGAAATTAAAAAGAAATTATATAATTTAAGTAAGAAACTGAAAGAATAGGCTTTAATAAATTTAATATTCTGTATATAAATAACATTTAAATGATAGCCTATGGCTTAATGCCTAAGGCCTAAAGCAAAAAGGATGGAAATAAATAAAAACCAACTACTAAGATTCACAACTGCCGGAAGCGTGGACGATGGCAAAAGTACATTAATAGGAAGATTGCTTTATGATAGCAAAGCCATTTTTGAGGACCAGTTGGAAGCTGTAGAAAATACAAGCCGCAAAAAAGGGCATAAAGGTGTGGATCTTGCACTTTTTACAGATGGTTTAAAAGACGAAAGGGAGCAGGGGATAACCATTGATGTGGCATACAGATATTTTACGACACCAAAGCGTAAATTTATTATTGCAGACACGCCTGGGCATATTCAGTACACTCGAAATATGGTTACAGGTGCTTCTACTGCAAATGCAGCTTTGATTTTGATCGATGCACGCCATGGTGTGATTGAACAAACCAAACGCCACGCTTTTATAGCTTCACTTTTACAGATTCCACATATTATTGTTTGTATTAATAAAATGGATTTGGTGGATTATTCTGAAGAAGTTTATGAGAATATCATAAACCAATTCGAGGAATTTTCTTCAAAATTATATGTGAAGGACATTCAGTTTTTGCCAATAAGTGCTTTGGATGGTGACAATGTGGTTAATCGATCCAAAAATATGGATTGGTATCAAGGAGCACCTTTGTTATATACATTGGAAACCATGCACATCAGTAGCGATATCAACAAAATAGATGCTCGCTTCCCCGTGCAGACCGTTTTACGTCCACAACGTGAAGGGTTTATAGATTATAGGGGGTATGCGGGCCGTGTTGCCAGTGGCATTTTCAGGCCTGGCGATGAGGTGGTTGTAATGCCATCTGGTTTCACTTCAAAAATAAAAAGCATAGATACAATGGGTGGGGCTTTGGAAGAGGTTTTTGCGCCAATGTCTGTTTCTATTACTTTGGAAGATGATATAGACATTAGCCGCGGCGATATGATTGTGAAGGAAAACAATCAGCCAAAAGCAGTTCAGGAATTTGATGCCATGCTTTGTTGGTTTAATAACAGTCCTGCACGCGAGCGCGCAAAATATACCATTGTGCATACATCCAACGAGCAAAAAGCGATGATCAAGGAGGTGGTTTATAAAATTGATATCAATACCTATGCCCGCGAAGAAGAGGACAAAGAATTAAAAATGAACGACATAGCTCGAATAAGTATCCGTACAACACGCCCATTGATGGTTGACGAATACCGAGATAACCGAATTACAGGTAGTTTTGTATTGATTGATGATGCAACTCACGAGACTGTTGCGGCGGGGATGATAGTCTAAACCCTATTTATTTTATCGATAAAAAGCCATAAATTCCTTTCAAAAACATTTTTAGAGAATTTTTGTATTCAAAAATGTCGAAATACCAATTTGAGCGTGGTATCTTTGCAGGCTTAAAATGACAGCCGATTTTTCGGTGTAAGGGTTTCAAATTGAAAAAATATTTCCACATTTTTAAAGGAAAGGACGCAAAGGTATTGTTGGAAAATTTTGTGTCTTTATCAGCATTACAGCTAGTAGGGATGCTGTTGCCCCTAATTACGCTGCCCTACTTGTTGCGCGTTTTAGGCTTTTCAAATTATGGGATCGTCATTTTGGCTGCATCTTTGGTTGCCTATTTTCAATCAATCACCGATTATAGTTTTAAAATTACCGCTACGCGTGATGTTGCGGTCTTTCGAAATAGCCCCGAAAAGCTGAATATAATTTACAGCAAAGTGCTTATGGTAAAGGGAATGTTTTTAATACTTTCCTTTTTAATACTTACTGCGATTGTACTTCTTTACCCACCATTTTATGAAGAGCGCACTGTTTTTTTTCTAACCATGCCTTTGCTTTTAGGGTATGGCCTGTTTCCAGAATGGTTTTTTCAGGGAATTGAAGAAATGAAGTATATCTCTATTTTAAATATTTCTATCAAGCTTTTCTTCACAATTTGTGTTTTCATTTTTATTACAAAAAAAGAAGATTATTGGATGTATCCACTCCTGCAAAGTGCTGGTTTTATTGGGGCTGGGTTGGTAGGGCAATTTATTTTGGTAAAAAAATACGGACTGAAATTCCGCTGGCTTCGTTTTAAAATGATAAAAAATACGGTCAGGGATAATTTTCCCATATTTATCAACCAGTTTTTGCCAAACCTATACAATAATACAAATACATTATTGCTTGGAATTTTTACAACTACCTATTTGGTAGGAATCTATGATGCCCTTAAAAAAATTATTGATATTTGTGTGGCATTACTCAATATCGTTTCAAGGGTTTTCTTTCCTTTTCTCAATAGAAAAAAAGATGCATTTTCAAAATATCGTGACATGATGCTGGTTTTGGGAATATGCCTTTCTATATTTCCAGTTTTAGCTCATCAAATCATTTTTTGGTACTTGGACTTAGATTATGAAAAATCACTCTTGATACTTACATTGCTATCTCTGAGTCTAATTGGTTACACAGCATATGACATTTTTGGGCTGAATTATTTTATAGTCCGAAGAAAAGATAAATTGGTTATGAAAAACACAGTGATATCGTCATTTATTGGTCTTGTTTTGGCTTTCCCGTTGGTATATTTTTTTAACATTATCGGTGCCGCTTAAAATTTATTAATTGCAAGATTTTTAATGGGAGGGCATCTATGGTTTAAATG
>JAGQYZ010000317.1 GCA_020435865.1 Aequorivita sp.
GCAAAGATGTCATTTTTTATGCTATCTCGCAAAAAATGTGCGTCCCCTCCTGTTAAAATAACTGTTAAATTGTCGTAATTTTTTCTATACATACTTATATAGCCATCTATTTCGTACAAAATACCGTTTACAACTCCTGAATGCATGGATGTTGCAGTAGTGTTTCCAACAAATAAATTTGGATTGGTTGCTTCAAGTAACGGTAATTTTTCCGTAAACGTATGGAGCGCTTTATAACGAAGGGCAATGCCTGGAGAAATGGCTCCACCCAAATATTCATTTTTAGAGTTTAAAAAATCATAGGTAATACAGGTTCCAGCATCAATCACCAGAACATTTTTACCTGCATATTGTTTTGCAGCCGCACTTATCAGGGCAATGCGGTCTATTCCCAAAGTTTGTGGTGTTTCGTATTTATTAGTGAAAGGAGTTTTAGTTTGATAGTTTAAAATCAAAACATCAAATAGGTTGTGTAGTTTCAACAATTGATGTTCAGAAAGATTTGCGACCGAAGAAACAATACATTTCTGAATAGTTGGAAAAACTTCAGAAATTTCGGTAAGTGTTTGCAAAAAATCTTTTTTAATGCAAGATTTTTTTAGCTTAAGTTTTCCAGAATCGAACACCCCAAACTTTACCAGTGTATTTCCTACATCAATTACAAGATTCATTTTTTTTATTGAGGTGATAAAAATACAACTTGAAGCACAAGTAATTGTTAATACCTTATTAAATTGGGTAGCGATTATCTTTTTTATTTTTTTAATTAATGTTTTGAGAAAAAGAAAATAGCTTTATATTTGCCGACTCAATAATGGTGCCTTAGCTCAGTTGGTAGAGCAACGGACTGAAAATCCGTGTGTCCCTAGTTCGATTCTTGGAGGCACCACATAGAAAAATCGCAATCATCTTATTTTAAAGGTATTGCGATTTTCTTGTTTTATAAAAATGTTTTAATAGGGTGTTTTTTTAATCATTTTAGAAAAAGAAATAATTGTTTCAAAGCCTTTTTTTCTGAAATATCCCATATCACTTTCACTGCCCGAAGCCAAAACAAAATCGCCGCCCCAAGCCCCCAAACTCTTAATTATGCTTGGATAATCGCTGAAAAATTGTTCTTTAATTGTTGGAAGTTTTATTATTTTTGAAATAATCTCCTCGTGCGCATTCATTAACTTTTCAAAATCTGAAAGCGAATAGCACAACAGCAGTTTATTAGTAATGTCTGAAATCCGTTGAAGCGATTTCTTACTTTTTGAAGTGTTTTTGTATCTTTCAATTCCTTCTTTGCTATCCTGTTTTTGGTTTAAATGAATAAAAAACAACGAATCCGTAAAATCCCACGGAAGATGTGCTTTTCTGAATTTTTGAGTTCCATTCTTCAATTCATATAAAATTGGAGAATCACTTTGCGCGGCAGCTATATCATAACCACTTCCACCAAAGCTATTTTTCAAAAGTTCAAAAGCATCTACATTTGCCCATTGTGCTATATTGTTTATCAATGTGGAAGAAGATCCCAAACCCCAATCGCGTGGAAAGTCCATTTTTGTAACCGCTTGAATTCCTTGGTCTTCCGAAAGAAAATTCGAATTCATTTTTTTTGCTTCAAGAAGTATTTTTGAAATGGTTTTTGCAATATTGTTTCTAGTATTAGAAGCTTCAAGTTTTTTTAAATCGAAATAATCCTCAAACCAAATCATGCCCTTTTCATCCAAACTTATCCAATGGATTCCTTCCTTTTCAGAAATTTCCACTTCCAAAGATTGCCCATATTTTGTGGGAATAGCCATAGCAGTTGCTCCGTCAAGAACTACATATTCTCCCGTGAGCAATAATTTTCCGTTGCTGTAAAAGGTTTTTTTCAATTTTTTCTCAACTTCCGTAAAAAATCTTCCGCTGAACTATGCGAAACTGGGTTTGTCATAAAATATTCCATCGCTTTTTCCTTTTCTTCTTTTGAAGCATGAAGTTGGTTCAAAATATTCATCAAATGCATTTTCATATG
>JAGQYZ010000318.1 GCA_020435865.1 Aequorivita sp.
ACAGATTCTTTTGCTTTAAGGCATATCGGTCCCCGGGAAAACGATCTTCCCGAAATGCTTAAAACCATTGGTGTAAGCTCTCTTGATCAACTTATTTATGAAACCGTTCCAGATGATATTCTGCTAAAAAAAGCACTCGAACTGGACACAGCGATGAGCGAACAGGAATACCTGGAGCACATCACTGAGCTATCTACAAAAAACAAACTTTTTAAAACATATATCGGTTTAGGCTACAACCAATCTATTACACCGTCTGTAATCCAACGAAATATATTGGAAAATCCGGGATGGTACACGGCCTATACACCTTACCAAGCAGAGATTGCCCAAGGTAGATTGGAAGCGTTGCTGAATTTCCAAACCGTAATAACAGATTTAACGGGAATGGAACTTGCAAACGCCTCTCTTCTTGATGAATCTACCGCCGCTGCAGAAGCAATGGCGCTTCTTTATAATGTTCGTGAAAAGGAAAAAAAACAGAGTAATGCTTCCAAGTTTTTTGTTTCGGAAGAAGTGCTGCCACAAACACTTTCAGTATTAGAAACACGTTCCATTCCATTGGGAATTGAATTGGTAGTGGGCAAACATGAAGATTTTGACTTTTCTGAAGGATTTTTTGGAGCAATTGTTCAATACCCAAGCAGAACTGGAAAAGTTTACAACTATAAAAATTTCATTGAAAAGGCGAACCAAAACCAAATAAAAGTTGCCGTTGCCGCAGATATCTTAAGCCTGGTGATGCTAGAAGCTCCTGGAAAATTTGGGGTAGATGTGGTTGTGGGAACAACACAGCGTTTCGGAATTCCGTTGGGTTATGGTGGGCCACATGCAGCTTTCTTTGCAACAAAAGAAGAATACAAACGAAGCATTCCAGGACGTATCATTGGTGTTACGAAAGATACAGATGGCAACCGTGCCTTACGGATGGCGCTTCAAACAAGGGAACAGCATATTAAACGAGACAAAGCCACTTCAAATATTTGTACCGCGCAGGTTCTTTTGGCTGTTATGGCAGGAATGTATGCGGTTTTTCACGGTCCAGAAGGGCTTAAGTACATTGCCAGAAAAGTTCACAATGGCGCGAAAACATTAGAAAGTGCTTTGGAAAAACTAGGCTTTGAACAAATAAATGAATCCTATTTTGATACCATCGCCATCAAGACGGATGCTACCAAAATTAAGTTCTTGGCTGAAGCGAAAGAGGTAAATTTTTATTATCCAAATGATGAAACGGTTTCAATCTCAATAAACGAAACTACGACCGTTAAGGATTTGAACAAAATAGTTACAATCTTCTCCGAAGCTATTAAAAAAGATTTCCAAAAAATTACTGAGCTTGAAACTGGCACTAAAATTCCACAAGAGGTTGCTCGTAAAACCGAGTTTTTACAACAGGAAGTTTTCAATAAATATCACAGCGAAACTGATTTGATGCGCTACATAAAAAAATTGGAGCTCAAAGATCTTTCGTTAAACCACTCTATGATTTCGTTGGGTTCCTGCACAATGAAATTGAACGCCGCAGCGGAAATGCTTCCGTTGAGTGACCCAATGTGGAGCAATATGCACCCATTCGTTCCAGTTGAACAAGCTGAAGGATATCAAATTGTATTAAAGAAACTTGAAAAACAACTTACCGAAATTACAGGTTTTGCGGGCACCTCGCTTCAACCAAATAGTGGGGCACAAGGCGAATATGCTGGTTTGATGGTTATTCGTGCTTATCACGAATCGCAAGGTGAAGGCCATAGAAATATCTGTTTGATTCCAGCTTCAGCTCACGGAACAAACCCAGCAAGTGCCGTTATGGCAGGAATGCAGGTGGTTGTTACCAAATCTACAGAAGAAGGAAATATTGATGTAGAAGACCTTCGCGCACAGGCTATCAAGCACAAAGACAATCTAGGTTGTTTGATGGTTACTTACCCTTCAACACACGGAGTTTATGAATCTGCAATTCGTGAAATAACCAGTATTATCCACGAAAACGGCGGACAAGTTTATATGGATGGTGCAAATATGAACGCTCAGGTTGGCTTGACCAACCCCGGTGCCATTGGAGCAGATGTTTGCCACCTGAACCTTCATAAAACTTTTGCCATTCCACACGGTGGTGGTGGGCCGGGTGTTGGGCCAATTTGTGTTGCAAAGCAATTGGTTCCGTTTCTGCCATCAAATCCAGTGATTCAAACAGGTGGTAAAAAAGCAATTACTGCTATCTCAGCGGCTCCTTATGGCAGCTCACTGGTTTGTTTGATCAGTTATGCATATATCTGCATGCTGGGTGTAAATGGCTTAAAAAAAGCAACCCAAAACGCTATTTTAAACGCAAACTATATTAAAGAAAGATTGAACGGTCATTACGAAGTTCTTTATGCAGGCGAACGCGGCCGCGCAGCCCACGAGATGATTGTGGATTGCCGCCCTTTCAAAGCAAAAGGAATTGAAGTAACCGACATTGCAAAACGATTGATGGACTACGGCTTCCATGCACCAACGGTTTCTTTCCCAATTGCAGGAACTTTAATGATTGAGCCTACGGAAAGCGAAAGTAAGATAGCATTAGATCAATTCTGTGATGCGATGATTTCTATCAGAAAAGAGATTGAAGTAGCAGTTAAAGACGAGCCAAACAACGTTTTGAAAAACTCGCCTCACACCTTACAAATGCTAACTGCAGATACTTGGAATTTTCCATACAGCAGACAGGATGCAGCTTTTCCATTGGATTACATTTCAGATAATAAATTTTGGCCTTCAATACGCCGAGTAGATGACGCTTATGGAGACAGGCACTTAATTTGTACCTGTAACCCAATTGAAGCTTATATGGAAACTGAGATCAGTAATTAGTAATCAGTGCGCAGTAGCCAGAAAAAACTGTTTGCTGTATATTGCGTACCGACTACTAAATTTTACTTATTTTTAACAAAACTTTTCAATTTATGAATGTCAAAATAACAGGCATAGGTAGTTATATTCCAAGTGAAGTTGCAAAGAACGAACATTTTGGTGCCCATCATTTTTATAATGAGGACGGCACCCGTTTTGGCAATGAAAATAAAGTGATTATTGAAAAGTTTAAGGCTATTACCGGTATTCATGAAAGACGTTATATTCCGAAAACACTTTCAACTTCAGACATTGCATCTTTTGCGGCTGAAAATGCCATTAATAGGGCTGGAATAGACAAAGAAACACTTGATTATATTATTGTTGCCCATAATTATGGTGATGTTAAACACGGTTCCGTACAGAGCGACACCGTGCCGAGTATTGCAACTCGTGTAAAGCACAATCTTAAAATACAAAATCCAACCTGTGTGGGTTATGACATTCTTTTCGGCTGTCCTGGCTGGATAGAAAGCATGATACAGGCCAATGCGTTTATAAAAGCGGGTATTGCCAAAAAATGCTTAGTTATTGGTGCCGAAGCACTTTCTCGTGTTGTTGACCCACATGACCGCGATTCTATGATCTATAGTGACGGAGCTGGAGCTGCAGTAGTCGAAGCCACTGAAGAAGCAGGAGGAATACTCGCACATTTTAGTGCAACTTATGCTTTTGAAGAGGCTCATTTCATCTTTTTTGGTGAAAGTAATAATCTGGAGAAAAAAGACAACCGCCGCTATATAAAAATGTACGGTAGAAAGATTTATGAATTTGCATTAAACCATGTGCCAGATGCCATGAAAACCTGTTTGGACAACAGCGGTATCAGTATTGATGAAGTGAAAAAAATCTTTATTCACCAAGAAAAAAAAAAAATGGACGAAGCCATCGTAAACCGTTTTTATAAACTTTACGACAAAGCTATGCCAGATAAAATTATGCCAATGAGTATCAATAAGCTGGGCAATAGCAGTGTAGCTACGGTACCCACGCTTTATGATTTGGTTTTAAACGGAGAACTTGAGGGACATTCCATCCAAAAAGGTGATGTGGTTATTTTTGCAAGTGTTGGAGCAGGGATGAATATTAATGCGATTGTTTATAGAGTTTAGCCCCTAATCCCTTCAAGGAGAACTACTAGATAAAAGCTTTATACTCTCTTTGCACTTTAGGCATTTATAACTTTCAAAGTTTAGGGACTTTAAAATATGTACGAAGGTAAATTTCCAAAAAAAAGATACAGGCATACACTTCGTTTTTTGTGCGAAGTTGTTTCTAAAGAAGAAAAAATACTCGATTTAGGTGTCACCAATCCATTTTCAGAAATACTTACAAAGGAAGGTTTTAATGTTACAAACACAAAAGGCGAAGATCTTGATCTTGAAACCAAGGTTGTAAAAACCGAAGGATTTGATGTAGTTACCGCCTTCGAAATTTTTGAACATCTGGTTTCGCCATTCAATGTTTTGCATGCTATTCAGGCTAAAAAATTGGTCGCTTCCGTACCTTTAAAACTATGGTTTGCTTCGGCTTATAAAAGTAAAACAGACAAATGGGACAGGCATTATCACGAGTTTGAAGATTGGCAGTTTGACTGGCTATTAGAAAAAGCGGGCTGGCGAATTGTGAAGCGTGAAAAATTCACCAATCCTATAAAAAAAATTGGCATTCGTCCCATTCTTCGAAGGATTACCCCACGGTACTATTTGGTTTATGCAGAGCGGATTTAATGAATTTTTACATCGTCATACCCGCCCATAACGAAGAAGCCTATCTGAAAAAAACGCTTCAGTCGTTAGTTGAACAAACCTTTCTACCCAAAAAAGTAGTTATAGTCAATGATGCTTCAAGGGACGGTACTCAAAAAATAATTGATCAATTTTCAGAAAAATACGCTTTTATTGAAGGTGTTTTTTACAATTCCCAAAAACACCACGAGCCGGGAAGCAAGGTTATCAATGCTTTTTATAAAGGTTTTGAAACGCTCGACAACAAATTCGACATTATTTGCAAATTTGATGCAGATTTAATTTTTCCAAAGAACTATTTAGAGAAAATTGCTGGAATTTTTCAAAACGATATTTCCGCAGGAATGGCTGGAGGATTTTGCTATATTGAAAAAAATAATGAATGGGTTTTGGAAAACCTCACAAATAAAGACCACATTCGCGGCGCATTAAAAGCATATAGAAAAGAATGTTTTGAGCAAATAAAGGGTTTAAAAAACACCATGGGCTGGGACACCGTAGACGAACTCCTGGCCCAATACCACGGTTGGAAAATAAAGACTGACAACATGCTACACGTAAAACACTTAAAACCTACCGGAAAAGTGTACTCAAAAGCTTCAAAATACAAACAGGGTGAAGCTTTTTATAAAATGCGTTATGGATTTTGGCTCACATGTATCGCTTCGGCAAAATTAGCTTCCAAAAAAAATAGTTTACAATTTTTTATTGATTCAATGAAAGGATATCAAAAAGCGAAGAAGGCAAAACTAGAATTTATAGTTTCAGAAAAAGAAGGGGAATTCATTAGAAAACTACGCTGGGATAATATTCGAATGAAAATTGGGATTCGTTAATTCG
>JAGQYZ010000319.1 GCA_020435865.1 Aequorivita sp.
TATTTGGGCTACAATCCGGATAACGTTCATTAATTTGGTTGATGGTTGATAGAATTAAAAAACCCCGTAATTAACAGGGTTTTTTAATTCAAAAATCGACAATCGTCAATCTAAAATCGTTAATCTTTTTATCTTCTTCCCAAGAAAATTGAGATGAAATATAGCAAGGTTGCCAAAGAACCAAGTGCTGCAACCACGTAAGTTCTAGCCGCCCATTTTAATGCATCCTTTGCGCCAGCGTGTTCCTGTGGCGTAACCATATTATTGGTTTCCAACCAAACAAGTGCTCTTTTACTCGCATCAAATTCAACCGGAAGGGTTATGAAAGCAAATGCAGTTGTAACCGCAAAGAGTAAAATTCCAACTCCAAAAATCCAAGTACCAATTGCTGAACCTGTTGCAAAAAGAATAATCCCAGCCATTATCACAAAATTGGACAATTTGCTGGAAACACTTACAGCAGGAACGATGGTAGAACGTAATTTTAACCAGCTATATGCCGTGGCATGTTGCACAGCGTGACCACACTCGTGGGCCGCAACCGCTGCTGCTGCTGCATTTCGCTGCATATACACAGGTTCGCTCAAATTCACCGTTTTCTTTGATGGATCGTAATGGTCCGTTAACTGTCCGGGGACCGAAATAACCTGTACATCGGTAATTCCATTATCCGCTAGCATTTTTTCGGCAATTTCCTTTCCACTCATTCCATTTTGAAGGTGAATTTTGCTGTATTCCTTAAATTTGCTTTTCAATTTGTGGCTAACGTACCAACTCACCAAAAAGATAATTCCTGCAATTATATAGTATCCAAACATTTTTTTAGTTTTTAAATTCTTACTTCAAATTTAATCAAAAAGCGTGCAAATTTTTAACCCACGATATTTACGATTTTTCCGGGCACAATAATTACCTTTTTGGGTGTACGGCCCTCTAAATACTGGGCTGTCTTCTCGTGTGTCATTACGGCAGATTCTATTTCTTCTTTGGAAATATCCAACGGAAGTTCAAGCGTAAAACGCATTTTTCCGTTAAAGGAAATAGGGTATTCCTTAGTGCTTTCCACCAAATATTTTTCTTCAAATTTTGGAAAAGGTGCTATGGAAATACTTTCCGAATGCCCCAATTTCTGCCAAAGTTCCTCCGCAATATGCGGCGCATAAGGCGAAATAAGAATTGCCAAGGGCTCCAAAACGTCACGCGAATTGCATTTTTGTGCCGAAAGTTCATTCACCGCAATCATAAACGACGAAACCGAAGTATTGAAACTAAAGTTCTCAATATCTTCCTGAACTTTTTTGATGGTCTTGTGCAATGTCTTAAGGTTTTCTTTGGAAGCCGAATCTTCGGAAACATAAAAACTTTCGTTTTCACTCGAATGGTACAATTTCCAAAGTTTTTTTAGGAAACCGTGCACGCCCGTTATTCCGGCAGTATTCCATGGTTTTGCCTGCTCCAGTGGGCCGAGGAACATTTCGTACATCCGCAAGGTATCGGCGCCGTATTGGTTGCAAATATCATCAGGGTTTACCACGTTGTATTTGCTTTTGGACATTTTTTCTACTTCGCGGGAAACTTTAAATATTCCGTTTTCTTCAGTTATAAATTCTGCGTCTTTAAACTCGGGACGCCAATTTTTAAAGGCTTCAATCTCTAATTCATTTGAATTATTAACCATAGTAACATCAGCGTGAATGCCATCAGCAGAAAAAGAAACACTATATTTATCTGTGTCAAAAAACTCTTTTTCATTTTCTGGAATAAGATGGTAATAAGCTTGAATTCTATCATTCTCCCAATCTTTCATCGTAATATCAGAAAAATCTTTTTCTTTTTT
The DNA here is from genome assembly GCA_020435865.1 of Aequorivita sp. Taxonomy (GTDB): domain Bacteria; phylum Bacteroidota; class Bacteroidia; order Flavobacteriales; family Flavobacteriaceae; genus Aequorivita. The sequence continues at coordinate 1,838 of JAGQYZ010000319.1, forward strand.
TATTCTTTTGTATTCATTATAATCCACGTATATATTTGAAAGCAAAATATTGTTAGCTTTTAACTCAACATTTTTTATAAATAGTCTTTTTAATTCTTTCGCCCATTCGTCCCCCATTTGAGCAAACTTTTTTACATCTGGAATTTCTGAAATTGTAATTTTAGAATTCATCCGATAAACAAACGCACTCTCCCCCAAAATCATCCCTTGGTTTATCAGCTTTTTAAAAGGTTCGTCCACTGGCACCAAACCGCGGTCGTGCATAAACTTCACCCAAAAGCGGCTGTACAGCAAATGGCCGGTGGCGTGCTCGCTGCCACCGATGTAGAGATCCACGTTTTTCCAATAGTCCAAAGCTTCCTTTGAGGCAAAAACTTCGTCGCGCTTTTCATCTTCCATATAGCGGAAAAAGTACCAACTGCTTCCCGCCCAGCCTGGCATGGTGTTCAATTCCAAAGGAAAAACGGTTTTGTGGTCAATCAAATCGTTGCTTACAACTTCATTGGTTTCGGTATTCCAAGCCCAAACATCGGCACGTCCCAACGGCGGTTCGCCTTCTTCGGTGGGTAAATATTTTTCAACTTCGGGAAGGCGCAACGGCAAACATTCCGTGGGAATTGTTTGTGGCATTCCATCTTTGTAATAAATCGGGAACGGCTCGCCCCAATAGCGTTGGCGACTAAAAACAGCGTCTCGTAAACGATAATTTATCTTGCCTTTGCCCACGCCCTTTTCTTCCAAAGCCGCGATGATCTTTTCAGTGGCTTCGGAATAGTTTAAACCGTTTAAGAAATCACTGTTGGTGATGATTGTTTTTTCCTTATCGGAATACGCTTCCTCTGAAATATCGGCATCTTTGAAAATATTCGGAATCGGTAGATTGAAATGTTTTGCAAAATCATAATCGCGCTGATCGCCACAGGGAACGCTCATTACAGCGCCAGTGCCGTAACCGGCCAAAACGTAATCGCCAATCCACACTGGAATGGAATCACCCGTAAAAGGATGTTCCGCATAAGCGCCCGTGAAAACGCCGGTAATGGATTTAACATCGGCCATGCGCTCGCGCTCACTTCGTTTTGCGGTGGCTTCCACATACTTTTCAACAGCTTCTTTTTGCTCCGCAGTAGTGATTTTTGAAACCAAATCGTGTTCCGGTGCCAAAACCATAAAGCTTACCCCGAAGATGGTATCGGGACGGGTTGTGAAAACAGGGATTCTAAATTCTGAATTCTGAATTTTGAATTCGACAGTGGCCCCTTTGCTTCGTCCAATCCAGTTGGTCTGTGAATCCTTCAAAGGTTGCGGCCAGTCTATTTTATCAAGTCCGTCCAATAAACGCTGGGCATATGCGGTGAGGCGCATACTCCACTGTTTCATTTTTTTTCGGATAACGGGATAACCGCCACGTTCGGAAACGCCGTTTACTATTTCGTCATTAGCCAAAACGGTACCGAGTTGCGGACACCAGTTCACTTCGGTTTCGGCGAGATAGGTCAATCTGTATTTCAATAGGATTTCCTGTTTTTCTGTTTCCGAAAAATCAAGCCATTCCAAAGCTGTGAAATGTGCAATGCCTTCATCAGCAACCGCATTTACGTGAATATTTCCTTTCGAAGAAAAAATACCGCGAAGTTCTTCAATGGAACGGGCTTTATCTTGATCTTTATCGTACCAACTTTCAAAAAGTTGAATGAAAATCCACTGCGTCCATTTGTAATATTCAGGATTTGAAGT
>JAGQYZ010000320.1 GCA_020435865.1 Aequorivita sp.
ATTGTCCAAAAGCTCTACAATCCTGGAATAGATATTGACGGCCTGCTCTTGACGATGTACGACTCCAGACTAAGGCTCTCCAATCAAGTCGCCGAAGAACTAAATAAGCACTTCAAGGAATTGGTGTTCAACACCATTATTTACAGGAATACAAAACTATCGGAAGCCTCTAGCTATAGTCAAAACATTCTACAATTTGACATAAACAGTAAAGGTGCAGACGATTATATTGAATTAGCCAAAGAGTTTTTAATCAGAAACCAAGAAAGGTAAGTTCTTGGAGATAATGTGACAAAATCGTTTTCCTTTTTGCAAAGTAAATAATCCTGTCCGTGAAATTTTATAACAAACAATTAAATGCCTTTTTATTTGCCATTTAAATTGGCAATATATAAGGAAACAAAAAGAAGAATCATTTATTCTTATAAATTGCGCACCAAAGTTAAAACTCTAATTTAATTGCAAATTATAATTAAGATAAGTTTATCCGAATAGTAATTTTTGTTACCTTTACATTCTAAAAAATACATGAAAAATGTTTTCTAAAGCTTGTGAATACGGTATTAAAGCGGCCATTTTTATTGCTAAAAATTCTTATGAAGGAAAACGAGTAAATCCCAAAGAGATTTCTGAAGAGATAAATTCTCCCCAAGCTTTTACAGCAAAAATTCTCCAATCTTTAGTTAGACATAACGTTATCAACTCTGTAAAAGGTGCTTATGGAGGTTTTGAAATTGAGAAAGACTCCATCCCTTATATAAAGCTTTCCCAAATTGTGAATGCCATTGATGGAGATAGCATTTATAAAGGTTGTGGATTAGGTTTAGAAACCTGTAATGAGGAACACCCTTGTCCTGTACACGACAAGTTTAAAGAAATCAGGAATAATTTAAGAGACATGTTAGAAACAACTACCCTTGAAGAACTAGCCTTAAACCTTAAAAATGGAAATGCCTTTTTAAAAGTAATTTAGAGATTTGAAAAAATTTGATTATAAATAGGACAATTTTATCTTAATTAAAATTATGGAAAGAACAATCGACCCTAAAGAAAAGAATATCGGTCAATTTGTGGCCGAAGACTACAGAACGGCTGCAATATTCAAAAAACACAATATAGACTTCTGTTGTAAAGGCCATAAAACCTTAAAAGAAGTGTGTGAAAAAAGAGGTTTAAAACAGGATGAAATATTATACGAGCTCGAAACGGTGCTTAACTCCAATTCCAGTCAATCCATAGATTATAAATCATGGCCTTTGGATTTATTGATTGATTACATTGAAAAAAAGCATCATAGATATGTTGAAGAAAAGACTCCCGTTCTAAAACAATTTCTTGACAAATTATGCAAAGTTCATGGCCAAAGACATCCGGAGCTCTTCGAAGTGAATGAACTTTTCATTGCATCAGCTGTAGAACTAGCAGCACACATGAAAAAAGAAGAGCTCATTCTCTTTCCTTTTATCAAGAAACTATTCAGGGTGAAATTGGATCCCCAAATGGTATTTCACACATCATTTGTTGGTCTTGAAAATCCAATAGCTATGATGATGAATGAACACGACAAAGAAGGTGAAAGATTTAGACAAATTGCGAAATTGACCAATGATTATCAGGCTCCGGTGGACGCCTGCAACACGTACAGGGCTACCTATGCAATGCTTGAAGAATTTGAAAAAGACCTGCATTTGCATATTCATTTAGAGAACAATATTCTGTTTCCAAAAGCCATCAAACTCGAAAAACAATTTGAAATATAAATAGAATGAGGTACCTTTTATGGGTAGAATAAGCTAAGGATGACAAAAAAACTGGTTATTGTTTGCCTTTTCAATTTTTTGATAGCTGCCTTAATGGGTCTGCTTTTAAGGTTTGCAAACATCTATCCATTGCATATAAACTATAGGTATTTAACCCATGCCCATTCCCATATTGCCATGCTAGGATGGGCATATTTAATGCTCTA
>JAGQYZ010000321.1 GCA_020435865.1 Aequorivita sp.
AATAATCAGGTGCTTCAAATAAATCGGGTTTCATTGCGTTTAATTTTGGTACGCAAAGGTAGAAATACCAAACAGAAACACCTACATTTTCAAATAAAAATCCTTTACCAATTGCGTATATTTCGGGGTGTATTTGTGGCGAGAAACTTCAATAATAAGGGTTTCTTTTTTAGGTTCGGTTTTGCGGAATGAAAACTCCAGTAACACCCGTTTAACTTCGGTAGTAGGGGTGCCTTTTACCTCGCAGATTCGGTTTGGGAATAATTCATTTTCAGAAGCCAACTCCACAAAGTGTTCTGCTTCTTTTTTAGGAAGAATTACCGCAAATATGCCTTTTTCCGAAAGTAAGTGAGAAACACAAATCAATAAATGCCTAAAAGGCAAAGCATCTTCAAATCGTGCTAAATCCCTCGCTTCACCACCTGATTTATAGTCTTCACGATAAAAAGGAGGATTGGAAATAATGAGGTTGTATTGTTCTTCTACCTCTGAAGCAAATTCTTGGATGGAAGCGTGGTAACAAAACAATCGATCTCCCCAAGGGGAAGCTTCAAAATTCTCGGTACATTGCTCGAACGCATTATCGTCTATTTCCACTGCATCAATGGTTTCGACAGAAGAGCGTTGCGCTAGTTGTAAGGCAATAATACCGGTTCCTGCACCAATGTCCAAAATGCTTTCCGGTTCATTTTCAAGAGAAACCCATGCACCCAAAAGCACTCCATCGGTACCAATTTTCATGGCACAGCGATCTTGGGCAATGCTAAATTGTTTAAAGTGAAATGGAGATGACATTACAAATAAATATCAATCAAGCCTTCGGGAGTAGTTAAAAAAATGGTTTTGGAAGCTCTATCTACTTTTTCAATAAATTCATCATTGATAGGGATTAGCACTTCTTTTCCGTTATGGTCTATTTCAAAAAGGGCTTGAGCGGTAGTGTCATTGACGCCGGTAATGGTTCCAATGCTTCCGAAGGAAGCGTCTTCAACGGTAAAACCAATGATTTCGTGATAATAAAATTGATTGCCACTTAATTTAGGAAGGAAATCTAACGGCAGGTATAATGCTGCGCCGATTAAAGCATCGGCGTCTTGCTCGTTATCTACTTCTTCAAATTTTACACGAAGTAATTCCGATTTATGAAGGGAGCTATTTTCAATAAAAAATGGAATCAAGCTTTTGTGTTGTTCCACAAAAACCGATTCCATTTTAGTAAAAAGTTCGGGTTCGTCCGTATCAAGTTTTATGAGCAGTTCCCCCTTAAAGCTGTATTTTTTAACGATTTTGCCTAAGTAGAAGCAATTCTCCTTTTGCATCGTTATAAATATTATGCTTCTTTTTCTTCGTCCTCTGTTGCTTCAGCAGCGGGAGCTTCTTCTTTAACTTCCTCAGCAGGAGCTTCAGCAGTTTCTTCAGTTGCTTCAACTTCAGCAGCGGGAGCTTCTTCAGTTGCCTCAACTTCTTCTGTAGCTTCCTCTTCTGCAGGTGCGGCAGCAGCGGCAGCATCAGCAGCACGTTTTTCGCTCACGGCTTTTTCAGCAGCAAGTTTTTCAGCTTTTGCTTTTTCTTTTGCTTCAGAAAGCGTTGCTTTTTTGTGATCGATAGAGCCTGATTTTTGCTCTAACCATTCGTTGAATTTTGCTTCAGCTTGTTCTTCCGTCAAAGCGCCCTTACGAACACCGCCAGCAAGGTGGTTTTTCATTAAAGCTCCTTTGTAGGAAAGAATTGCGCGGGCAGTATCTGTAGGTTGTGCTCCGTTTTGAAGCCATTTTACAGCGCTGTCCACATTTAGGTCAATCTGCGCAGGATTTGTGGTTGGATTGTAATATCCTAATTTTTCAAGAAATTTACCATCTCTTTTACTACGGCTATCCGCAGCGATAATCCAGAAATAAGGCTTACCTTTCTTCCCGTGTCTTTGTAGTCTGATTTTTACAGGCATATTTAAATTAATTTTTGGGGTTCCCGACCCCGGTTATAATTAAGGACGGCAAAGATAGTATATTTTCTTTTTGAAATTCAACCAATTAAAGTTTTTATTTTACATTTGTCAAAACCCCTAAATAAACCTTAACCGATGAAAAATTTTCTATTTGCTCTTTTATCCGCTTTGTCAATTATTTCCTGTGATGATATTCAGACCAATGATGTGGCAATGCAGGCCAATGTGGATAATAATCTATACAAATCTACAGATGCACGTGCATCTGTAAACGAAGACGGCAGCCTTACCATCCAAGGGTTTACAGATGAGGAATCTCTTACAATACATATAGCCAGTTTGGCTCAAGGAAACTACACTATTCAAGAAGGAAGCCCAAATTATGCTATTTTTGAAGATATGGGTGGAAATATATACACAACAAGGCCTGATGGGGAAGGCGTGGTAACTATTTCAGAAGTGGACGAAACCAACAAAACCCTTTCGGGAATTTTCAATTTCAACGCTTTTCTTCCAGGAATCGACACAATATATGTTTCAAAAGGAGCTTTGCATAATGTTTCCTATTTGGGCGGAGATATTGTTGATCCTACAAATGCGGGCCTATTTACCGCAAAGGTGAACGATAATCCTTTTGTGCCGGTAATTATTTCTTCACGAAATACAGGGAATACTATAATAACCTCTGGAAGTACTGCTAATGCTACAATTGTGATTTCCGTTACCGCAAATGTTGAGCCTGGAGATTACACATTGCCCCGAGGAGGTTTTGCAGCCAAATACCAAGGTGTTAATGGTCCAGAGCCTACAGCTGGTGGTTTGGTGACAATTCTTGAGCATGATACTACAGCAAAAACCATAAAAGGGACCTTTTCCTTCATTACAAACCTAACTGAAATTACGGAGGGTCAATTTGATGTGTCATATTAATTAACGTTTTGCAGTTGAACCACTTCAAAAGTTAAACCTTGTTAAATTTCCACTAAACTTAGGTTAATAATTCGGTGAAAGCCTTTATTCATGGTATATTA
>JAGQYZ010000322.1 GCA_020435865.1 Aequorivita sp.
TGCTCGCAAGCTGATGCGGGTTGCCCTTTTGTGGCAGGTTCAGAAAAGCGTATTCCCATAATGTATGAAGACCCAAAAGTTTCAGATGGTACACCTCAACAAATGCAGGTTTATAAGGAACGTAGTAAACAAATTGCTTCTGAAATGAAATATGTTTTTTCTAAAATAATTTCGTAAAAAATGGCAATCACCAAGAAATTAAGTTTTCTCGACAGTTATCTTACCCTTTGGATTTTTATTGCCATGGTCTTGGGCATTGGCATTGGTTATTTTGCCCCTAACTTTCCAGTGTTTCTGAATTCCTTCAATAGCGGTAGCACAAATATTCCCATTGCCATTGGGTTGATTTTAATGATGTATCCGCCACTGGCAAAAGTGAACTATTCTCTTTTGCCTAAAGTTTTCCGCAATACAAGAATTCTTTCCATTTCCCTCATACTAAACTGGATAGTGGGCCCAGTATTGATGTTTGTTTTAGCAATCATCTTTCTCAGTAATCATCCGGAATATATGATTGGCTTAATTTTAATTGGGTTGGCGCGTTGTATTGCCATGGTTCTGGTTTGGAATGACCTTGCTGAAGGAAGTAGTGAATATGGAGCAGGCTTGGTTGCGCTTAACAGTATTTTTCAGGTTTTTGCTTATAGTTTTTATGCTTGGATTTTCATTACCGTGCTTCCGCCCTACTTCGGTTTTGAAGGCGCAATAGTAGATATTTCAATAGCAACCATAGCCGAAAGTGTTGCCATTTATCTTGGAATTCCGTTTGTATTGGGAATTTTAAGTCGATTGATTTTAGTAAAACTAAAAAGCAAGGAATGGTACAACACAAAATTCATTCCCGCAATTTCACCATTGACACTGATTGCGCTATTATTTACAATTATAGTCATGTTTTCCTTAAAAGGTGAGATGATTGTTGAAATACCGATGGATGTTGTAATTATAGCAGTGCCTTTACTTATTTATTTTTCGTTAATGTTTATAATAGGCTTTTTCTTTACAAAGGCTATGGGAGGAACGTATGACAAGACAGCGGCTGTAGCTTTTACTGCTGCCGGCAACAATTTTGAATTGGCGATTGCCGTGGCCATTGCTGTTTTTGGATTGAACTCCGGGCAGGCCTTTACAGGGGTTATTGGCCCCTTGGTGGAAGTTCCAGCGCTTATTTTATTGGTGCGGGTTTCTTTTTGGCTGCGGAAAAGGTATTTTGGTGAGCATGTGAGTATGTGAATCTGTGAGTTAGTTTTTTCTACTATGCTAAATAGCTTCGCAATAACCTCTCGACTCCGCTTCGACTAGGTTATTTGGGTAGGTTGCGTGGGTGGGCTTTACTGTATAAATGATTCTGGAGTAGTGAATGTTACTCAGGATTATTGGATTAAGTGGTATTGATTTTTTGGATTATGTTATAGTAAGTGATTTCGGGAAATTTTTATAGCGCTGGCTTAAAACATCCCCCTGTCCCTCCCGAGTCAAGCTCGGGACAGGCCTTCGAAGGGGGGAGTGGGATTAATACCTAATTTTGGCCTTAAGGGTTTTGGATTGCAGGAGGCGACAATAGGGTTCTGTGATATAGGTTGATTGAAATAGTATCGTTTTATAGTTTTCGATAGCCAAGAGCCAAGAGCAAAGAACCAAGAGCCAAGAACCAAGA
>JAGQYZ010000323.1:0-2838 GCA_020435865.1 Aequorivita sp.
TTCATCCCAAAGATTTGCGTCAATAAAAGTTTGAAGTGTTTTTGCACCGCCTTCAACTATAACGGACTGGACATTTTTTTTGAATAGCGTTTCGCAGATTTGCTGCGGAATTTCTTCTGAAAAATTAATCTTTTCAAACTCAATTTTTTCTGAAGTTTTGCTTTCCTTTTCATTGAAAACAATAGTTTTGATGATTCCGTCAAAAACTGAAAAATCTTTTAAAAGCTTAAGCTTTCTATCAATGACAATTCTTACAGGACTTTCTCCTGCCCAATCCCGAACTGTAAGTGATGGATTATCCTTCAAAACCGTATTTGTGCCAACTAAAATAGCTTGTTCCTCCGCCCGCATTTTATGAACCAATTGCCGCGAAAATTCATTGGTAATCCAAACAGGTTCTTTTTTGTTTCGCGTTTCATTTTTAGGTGAAATAAATCCATCCGCCGTTTCTCCCCATTTCAGAAAAATAAAGGGTCGTTTTTTTTGGTGAAACGTAAAAAAACGTTTGTTCAATACATTGCATTCATTATCTAAAACCCCAACAATTACTTCGCAGCCCGCCTCCATTAATTTTTTAATGCCACGACCCGCTACTTTTGGGTTTGGATCCAAACTACCAACCACCACTTTTTTTATTCCGCGGGCAATAATTAAATCGGCGCAAGGGGGAGTTTTTCCGAAATGGCTGCACGGCTCCAAACCCACATAGATAGTTGCTTCTTTTAATAATTCCTGTTTTTCAACGCTTTTTATTGCATTCACTTCGGCATGGGGTTGTCCAGCTTTGTAATGCCAACCTTCACCAATAATTTTGTTATCGTGAACAACCACACTGCCTACCAATGGATTTGGATAGGTTGTTCCCAGTCCGTTTTTGGCTAGTTGGATGCAGCGCAACATATATTTTTCGTGTATCATCACACGTTTGAATTTTTTAATTTTTTGAAAAAAAATATTTAAAAAATTAAGAACGTGTGTAACCACTTCGTTCTCCCGTCTTAAATTTTAATTCTACATTTACAAAGAAAGAATTAATATTTAAAACTTTCGTTTCACAGCGTAAAAATACAAGGATTTAATTAGAATGAACACACCAATAATCCGTCTTATTGAAAAGAAGGACAATTCCCAAATAGCCAAAGTGATACGCATCGTTTTGGAAGATTTCAACGTACCAAAAGTGGGCACGGCTTATGCCGATAAGTCATTGGATTGTATGTTTGAAACCTATCAAAAACAGAATGCCGTTTATTTTGTAGTTGAAGAAAACGATAAAATAATTGGCGGTGCAGGCGTTGCAAAATTAGACAATTATGAAGGCAATGTATGCGAGCTCCAAAAAATGTATTTTCTCCCTGAAGCTCGCGGAAGGGGAGTTGGCGCGCAAATGATGGAATTCTGTTTGGCAAAAGCAAGTGAGTTTGGTTTCGAAAAAATATATCTTGAAACAATGGAATATATGACCCACGCCCAAAAACTTTATAAACAGGCAGGGTTTGAATATATTGAATGTGCTATGGGTGATACGGGCCATTATTCTTGCCCAGTCCATATGCTGAAAACACTTTAGATTTGACTTTAAAAGAACTAAAAAACAATTTCACGTCTTCCCTTTCAAGTTTATATCCTTCGGAAGAAATACAATCGTTTTTCAATATATTTTCTGAAAAATATTTAAACATTTCCCGAATAGAAATTGCATTAAATCCAGAAAGAGTTATTTCTGAAGAAGTTTCCGAAAAATACCAAAAAGCCTTACTTCGACTTAAAAATCACGAGCCGGTCCAATATATAATAGGAGAAACGGAGTTTTTCGGACTTCCTTTTAAAGTAAATAAACACACCTTAATTCCGCGCCCCGAAACTGAGGAGTTGGTAGATTGGATTCTTTCCGAAAAAACAATCAATACTATTTTGGACATCGGCACAGGTTCTGGCTGCATTGCCATTTCCCTTGCAAAGGACCTTCCCGATTCAAAAATTTCGGCATTGGATATTTCAGATGAAGCTTTAAAAATTGCTCATGAAAATGCTGAAATGAATAAAGTGGAAGTTGATTTTTTTCAAGCTGATATTTTAAATACCAAGACCCTCCCTAAAAAATATGACATAATAGTTTCAAATCCGCCCTACGTTCGCGAACTGGAAAAAAAGCAGATGCAGCGAAACGTTTTAAAGTTTGAGCCAAATTCAGCTTTGTACGTTAACGATAATGATCCATTGCTTTTTTATCGAGTCATTTCACAATTGGCAAAAAAACTTTTGCAGCCCAACGGAAAACTTTTTTTCGAGATTAATGAGTACCTTGCTGATAAATTGATCCAACTTTTAAGAAGGGAAGGTTTTCAAAATATTCAAGTAAAAAAAGATATTTTCGGAAAAGACCGGATGATAAAATGCAGCCTAAATGAAACAGCTAGATAAAATATGCGTTTTCTGTGGCAGTAGTGACGGTAATGACCTCGCTATAACCGATACCGCAAAAAAACTGGGAGAAATTTTTGCCGAACGAAACATAACCTTGGTTTATGGCGCTGCCAAAATAGGAGTAATGGGCACCATCGCCAAAAGTGTTTTGGATAATAACGGAAAGGTAATCGGTATTATTCCAAATTTTCTTAAAAAGAAAGAAGTTGTGCATTTAGGTCTCACCGACCTTATTACTACCGACAACATGCATGAACGCAAACTAAAAATGCAGGAAGAAAGTGACGGTTTTATTGCTCTCCCAGGCGGAATGGGAACTTTGGAAGAACTTTTCGAAATTATAACATGGCTACAGTTGGGCTTACACCAAAAACCAATTGGTTTGCTTAATATTAATGGATTTTACAATGA
>JAGQYZ010000323.1:2932-4815 GCA_020435865.1 Aequorivita sp.
CTTCTAAAAAAAATGGAGGAGTTCAAAATTACCCTACGTCCAAAATGGTTAAATTCTGACAGAACGTAGCACGTTATCAACAATTTACAGGAATTGTCAACAAAAATAATTTGGAAAAAGTATTTTGTTAAATTTACATATCTAACCTTTAAAAATGTAAATTATGAATTCCTCAAAAAAGTATTTTGCCGAAGCACTCGGCACTTTCGCATTAGTTTTATTTGGTTGTGGCGCTGCAACTATTGCTAGCGTAACTCATTCTGGTCCTGCCGGAATTGGGCTTTTGGGTATTTCCCTTGCTTTTGGTTTTGCGGTTTTGGTTATGGTCTATACCATTGGACCAATTTCCGGATGCCACATAAATCCAGCAATTTCAATAGCAATGTTGGCCGCAGGAAAACTCTCGGCCAAAGATACTGTTGGCTATATAATTTCGCAATGCATAGGAGCCATTGCAGCATCAGGCTTACTTTATGTTTTGGCTACCGGAAGCGCTGGTTTTTCAATGCCCGAATGGGGCTTGGGTGCCAACGGTTGGGGGCCAGGTTACCTTGGTGAATATGATATGAAATCAGCACTAATAGCAGAATTTGCATTCACTTTTCTTTTTTTAATGGTAATTTTTGGTGCTACTGCTTCCAAACATACTTCGCCCATGATGGCGGGGCTCGCCATTGGTATTTCTTTGGCATTGATTCATATGGTTGTTATTCCAATTACAGGAACCTCTGTTAACCCAGCACGAAGTTTAGGCCCAGCGCTTTTTGCGGGCGGAATGGCGTTGCAGCAACTTTGGCTTTTCATTGTCGCTCCAATTGCTGGAGGACTTTGCGCTGCTTTGGTTCGCAATATCTTTTTAGATGATTAATTGCTAATAATTTGTTGAAAATTTCAGTAACAAACCTCATAGTTTTTAAAAAGCTGTGAGGTTTAAAATTTTATATTTGCTCTATGAACATTGAACAACAAATTACTAGCCTTCGCAACGAGCTCCGCGAGCATAATTATAACTATTACGTATTAGATACACCTACAATTTCCGACTTTGAATTTGATCAAAAACTTAAGGAACTTCAAGACTTGGAAAAAGCGCACCCCGAGTTTTATGATGCCAATTCGCCCACGCTTCGGGTTGGTGGTGAAATAACCAAAAATTTTGAAACGGTTCAGCATACCTATAGAATGTTTTCCTTGGACAATTCCTATTCAAAGGAAGATCTTGAAGATTGGGAAAAGCGAATCGAAAAAATGGTAGATGGCAAAGTTGAATTTACTTGCGAACTTAAATACGACGGCGCTTCAATAAGTTTAACTTATGAAGATGGCAAGCTGAAAAAAGCCGTGACCCGAGGCGATGGTTTTCAAGGCGATGACGTTACCGCAAACGTAAAAACCATCTGTTCCGTTCCGTTACAGTTGAAAGGAGATTTTCCGCCGTTGTTTGACATTCGCGGAGAAATCGTGTTACCCTTTGAAGGTTTCGCAAAGATGAACGCTGAAAGAGTGGATTTAGGTGAAGAGCCATACCGAAACCCAAGAAATACGGCATCTGGAAGCTTAAAATTGCAAGATAGTTCTGAAGTTGCCAAACGTCCATTGGATTGTCTTTTGTACAGTTTGAAAGGCGAAAAACTTCCCGTAAAAACTCAATTTGAAAGTCTCGAAAAAGCACGACAGTGGGGCTTTAAAGTTCCCGAAGCAGCTAAATTAGCCAAAAACTTAGATGAGGTTTTGGAATTTGTGAACTATTGGGATATACATCGCCACAAACTTCCTTATGAAACCGATGGCGTAGTGGTAAAAGTGAATAATCTTCAGCAGCAGGAAGAACTGGGCTATACCGCAAAATCGCCACGTTGGGCCATGGCCTATAAATTTAAGGC
>JAGQYZ010000014.1 GCA_020435865.1 Aequorivita sp.
TAGAATTGCCATTAAATCAGCTTTGTATAAAAATAAAAACTTGGTTAGATAATTTTCACAATGACGATTCAATAATCCTAAAAGGATAAGCCTCTTGCATTTTTTTAAGTTCCTGGTCTGTGATTTTTATAGCTGTGGTTTTTAAAACTTCAGACACATAATTTTCCCGCAATTCAAAATATGCCTTTGCAATTTCATCCTGAACAATAATAAAACTTTTGTAAGGTGCTTCGCGATGTATTGATAAGGAAATTGAAGCTTTTTTCGGATTATCTGATGCTGCTAAAAATTTTTTACCCTTACAATACGAACAGGATTTATCAGCATTATTATCAATAAAATCTTTTATTGCATCCTTTAATTCTTCAATATTGGTAGGTGTTTCATTTGCTAAGATTTCACTTTTTTCATTCACTCGAATGCTAAAAATGTTATTTTTCTTTAGTGGAATGTTACAGTCTGCACCTGGCGGACATGGTTGTGGAAGATCTCTTGCAATTCCTTTGTCATTAGGAATCATGGAGGTAACTAAAAAGAAAATTAATAGTAAAAATGCGATATCGGCCATACTTCCGGCGTTAACGGTGGGCATAGAATTTCTCATAATTGAAAATGGTTTAGTGTTCACTTTTTCTGAAAACAAAAAAAGTGCCACAGTTTATTTCCATTCAGAAATGCGTTTCAAAAGAATAGTTTAATTTAGAAGTTCAAAATTTTAAAATGATAAATAACGAAACTATAAATCCAAAAGATTTCACTTCCTATTTAATGAAAACCGTTGGTTTACCTGAAGCAGAAGCAGAGCAATTATCTTTTCCGCTAAAGCGAATGCGTTATGAAAAAGGAAGTATTCTTTTAAAAAAAGGAGAAAGATGTAACCATTCCTTTTTTGTTGAAAAAGGTTTGTTGAGATCCTTTATGCTCGATGAAAGTGGAAAGGAGCAAGTTATCCAGTTTGCACCTGAAAATTGGTTTATTGTAGATAGAAGCACTGTATATTTTAGTGATCCATCAGAAAGTTATATTGAAGCCATTGAAGATTCTGAAGTGGTTTTTATTAACGAAGATTTTATGTGCCATGCAGCTGAAGTAAGCCCAATTTTTGGTCGCTACAATGATAAATTATTGCACAACCATATAAGGCAAATGCAGAAACGCATCAATCTTTTGCTTGGTGCCACAGCAGAAAAACGCTATTTGAGTTTTATTGAGATGTATCCAGACTTATTGCTTCGCGTACCACAATGGATGATTGCTTCCTATTTGGGCATTACACCCGAAAGCCTTAGTCGCGTTCGAAAAGAACTTGCACATAAAAATTTTAAACCGAGTTGAAAAAATTGCCTCATCAAGCACAATCAAAACCTTTCTTTTTGAATATTTTTCAAAAAGAAAGGTTTTGATTGCACTGAATTGACATTTAATACATTTTTTTTATTCCAAATAACCAAACTTTCCCATGTTGAAATCGCTTATTGCTTGAATAATTTCAGCTCTAGTATTCATTACGAATGGTCCTTGTGCTGCAATCGGTTCGTTTATGGGCTCCCCGCTAAGTATTAAAACTACTGCGTTTTCAGTTGCTTCAACAGTAAATTCTTCACCTTCGTTTTTAAAAAGTCCAAGACCATCTGTTTTTATTTCATCGGTAGCATTCACTTTTATACTTCCTTCAACCACCAAAACCGCTGTGTTGTAATTTTCAGGAAAGCTAAAAGCTGCTTTTCCACCTTTGTTTAGTTTAGCATTTAGCAAGTGAACTGGTGTAAACGTAGATGCTGAACCTTTTTTACCATTATATTCTCCAGCAATAATTTCAATGAAACCTGAATTATCAGGAAGTGCTACTTTTTTCATTTCGGCATTCGTTATGCCTTGATATTTTGGAGCACTCATTTTGTCTTTTGCTGGAAGGTTTACCCATAATTGTACCATTTGAAAATCGCCACCTGCTTTACTGAAATTTTTTTCATGATATTCTTTGTGAAGAATGCCAGAAGCCGCAGTCATCCACTGTACATCACCTTCTTCAATAACACCGCTATTTCCTGCACTGTCGTGGTGAGCAACTTTACCATTGTAAGCAATTGTTACCGTTTCAAAACCACGGTGCGGATGCACATCAACGCCACGTGGTTTATCTGTAGGAGGAAAGTAAAATTTGCTATTATAGTCCATCAATAAAAAAGGATCCATTCGTTCAAAACCTACTCCCAAACCTGAGGGAATATAATTGTGAACCCTAAAACCATCTCCGACCATATGTGGCGGTGGTGGTGTTAAAACGCGTTCTATTTGTTTTGTTTTCATGGTAAAAAATTATTGTTTGATAAACTGAAGTGAAGCAACCAATTTCACTTTGTCGCTTACAACAACACTTCCGGCTTCAGTTACGGCGTTCCAGGTTAAACCGAAATCTTTTCGATTTATTTGCCCTTCAAACTCGAAGCCAGCTTTGGTCTGGCCGTAGGGGTCTACCGCGGTTCCGTTATATTCGGCGTCAAGAATAATTTCTTTGGTCACGCCTTTTATAGTTAAATCGCCTACCATTTTTTCACCATCAAATGATTTTGAAGTAAATGTAAGTTTTGGAAATTCGTTTGCTCCAAAAAAGTCATCACTTTTTAAATGGTTGTCGCGGTCTTTGTTGTTTGTATTTATTGAATCAATTTCAGCAGAAAAAGAAAAGTTGCCGTTTTTGAAATTTTCATCAGTTGTTTCTACAGTTCCACTAAATTTTTCAAAATCGCCTGTTACTGTAGAAATCATCATATGTTTTACCTTAAAATTGATTTCTGAATGAGTAGTATCAATATTCCAAACTGTTTTTGCATTGTCCATAGCTATAATTTTTTTAGTTTAATTATTTATAGGACAAAATTAAGATGTGTAACAGACTCTTACATTGATGTATGATAAGAAATTAAAGAATACCGAAATTGAAATTATTTATTCAATTCCTCCAATAACTGGTCATAATTTTCAATTTTTACGTGAAGCACACCCCCTAAACTGATAATTGGGGTAGTAACAGAATCAATTTTCACTGTTGTGTTTTCGAAGGCTGGAGCCAGTTGCTCTTTTAATTCAGGCTTTTCAGAAAAGCTATAGGAAGTGTATAAATAATAACTTTTGTCTAAATCTGAAACAAGGCTATCACAAAGGATACAATTTTCAGGTATGTATAAAATAATTTTTTTTCGGGGATCAATTTTAATGGGTTCAGATTCCCTTCGCAGTGCACGTCGGGAAAGGCTATCACTTACTTTTAGTTCGTAGGTGTAATTAGCTCTTTTCCCCCTCTCAACAATTAAATTGGCAAGCATAACTTTTGATGCTGCAGGAACACGAACCGCTCGTGGCACACTTTTGCTTTGGCGAAAATTGGTTCCTTCAACAGTTATGGTAACGTCCAGATCTTGTTCGTTTTTGTTTAGGGCATAAAGAAAGAGACGGTTGGCCTTTGCTTCATCAACAATCTCAATGGGTCTTTCTTGTGAAAAAAGAGGCGCGCAGTTTAAGAAAATAATAAATATGAAGAGTGCTTTTTTGAACATTTGAAAAGGTTTTATATTCTTTCGAAGATATAAATTTTAGAAAGATTTAAAAAAATAATGGCAAAGAAACCTGAAATAGCTTTAACAATACTTTATAAAGCTAAAGAAAGACAGTGAGTATCTTTGGGTTATAAATTTAAAAAAAAATGGAAAACAAAAATATTGAACAGATGATTGTAGGTGGAGGCTGTTTCTGGTGCACCGAAGCGGTTTTTAATCAAGTAAAGGGCGTTGAAAAAGTGGTTTCGGGCTATTCGGGCGGTAGTGTGCCGGGTACGCCAACCTATCGTGAGGTATGCTCTGGCCTTACGGGTCATGCTGAAGTAGTGCAAATAACCTTTGACCCAACAGTAGTTTCTTTTGAGGATTTGCTCATTATTTTTATGACCAGTCATGACCCCACAACCTTGAATAGACAAGGGGCGGATAGCGGCACTCAATATCGCTCTGTTATTTTTTATCAAAATGAAAAGCAGAAAATGATAGCTGAAACTGTGCTTCTTGAAATGAAACCCTATTATGAAAGTCCGATTGTAACCGAGTTAAGTCCATTAGAAAAATTCTACCCTGCTGAAAAATACCATCAAGATTATTATGAGAATAATCAGTCACAAGGGTACTGCACTGCGGTCATTTCTCCTAAACTTGCAAGACTTCGAGAAATGCATGCTGCTAGATTGAAGTGATAATTTTTATGTTTTCTTTAAGTTAGTTTTCTAAAACCATCCCGACTTAGTTATCGTATATTTTATAGACACAAAAAATATTTTTCTCAAAAATCGAAACTATGCAATCTTATTTTTCAAAAATAATTACACTATCATTAGTTTTAATGGTTGGACTTACAGAGGTTTCCTGCCAAAATAAACAAGAAAAGAATTCCGAAACAAAAGGAAATACTTCAATAGAAATGGATGTTAAGTTTCCTCAAGCAAAATCAAACGCTGAGTGGCAAAAGAAGCTTACGAAAGAGCAATTTGAAATAATGGTGAAAAAGGGAACAGAGCCGCCTTTCAACAATAAATACTTTAATAACCATGAAAAAGGTATTTATGTAAGTGCAGCTACTGGTGAGCCTTTATTCAGTAGTGAAGACAAATTTGATTCTGGCACTGGATGGCCATCATTTACGAAACCAATTAATGATGATGCGGTAATTTGGGTAAAAGACAACAGTCTCGGCATGACTCGCGATGAAGTAATTGAAAAATCTACTGGTTTACATTTAGGACATGTATTTAATGATGGACCAAAGCCTACAGGGCTTAGATATTGTATAAATTCAGCGGCGTTGAAATTTATAAAGCATGACTAAAAACTCTCCAATTTTTGTTATGTTTAGAAAACCTCTTTCGAGAGGTTTTTTTCATATACTAACTTTGGTTTTTTATGCTAAAAATAAAATTAGTTTAACCCTTTTTATGATTTTAACTATTTAATTTACTATACCTTTGTAGCATTAAGATGAGCAATATTTAAAATCCAGCTAGGTAAACCAATAAGATTACAAATCACATATAACTAATTCAAAAGTCATCTGCCCATCGTGGATGGCTTTTTTTATTCAAAAAATAAAAATGGCAAAATCGCAGCAAACATACAGTAAGAAGGAAAAGGAAAAAGCTAAGCTAAAAAAGCGTGAAGAAAAGCAAAAGAAGAAAGAAGCTCGAAAAGCTGAAAAAACTCCCGGTATTGATTTTGTTTACGTTGACCATAATGGCAATTTGGTAGATACCCCTCCAGATCCATCTTTAAAAGTAGAAATTGAGACTGAAGATATAGTTTTAGGTATTCCGCCAAAAGAAGAGGGTGAACGAGAAGCTTTTGATCCTGTGCGAAAAGGAACGGTTTCTTTCTATGATTCTTCCAAAGGTTTCGGCTTTATTATAGACAACGAAAACAATGAAAAATACTTCACGCATGTTAGCGGCATCATTGATGAAATTGTTGAAAACGATATTGTTTCTTTTGAGCTAGAAAAAGGCCAACGCGGTATGAATGCCGTTAAGGTCACAAAAATCTAAATAAATGTTATTATACAACAAAAAATCCCGCATTTAGCGGGATTTTTCTTGTATATAAGATTTTCTGCTAATATTAACTAGCAATATCGTTTGCCTCTTTTTTGGCAGCATTTTTAAGCTGCTCATACTTTTCTGAAATAGTATCTTGTACTTCCACAGCTTTTTCTTTTATTTTATTGCCAGTTTCGTTTGCTTTGTCTTTAATTTTTTGTTTTTCTTCCGGCGACATATTTTTGTATTTCCAAAATGCAAATGCACCAGCTGCTACTCCTAGCAGTGCCAATATCCCTTTTCCTTTATTGTTCATGTTGTTTTTTTTAAATTTATATAAAGATAGGGCTTTGGTACCCTTCCTATATAATTTTGAAGTGACTTTAATATTTATTTAATACTAAAAGCAGTAATTTTAAAAAGGATTCCCAATTTTTTCATACAAAAGGTTTTGCAATTTAGTTTTAGGCATATATATCTTTTCTAATCAAATTATTGTAATTTTAAAAGCATTTCATAATTTTTCAAAAATGAAAATTTCTCTACAAAATTTAAAATTTAGCTCCTTTTTTCTTTATATAACTTTTTTTGGGTTTAGTCCACTCATTTTTGCTCAAAATCTTCGCGAAAACTATCACGAAGTGGAGGACGATCCATACATTTCAGTTTCACAAGAAGATATGCAGCATTCTCCTGCATATACTATAAATGCACCAAATTATTTCACTCGACAAGTAAATGTGGATGAAAATGGTCAAAATATAATTGGCGACGCTGGCAATGAAACATCCATAGCCATTGACCCAATAAATCCAAATAGAATAGTTATTGGTTGGCGCCAGTTTGATACCGTAAATAGTAATTTTCGTCAGGCTGGTAATGGATTTTCTGTAGATGGAGGACTATCGTGGACTTTTCCAGACGTTTTAGACCCGGGAGTGTTTCGCTCAGACCCAGTGCTAGATTTTGATAAAAACGGAAATTTTTATTACAATAGCCTTACAGGTGATTTTAATTGTGAAGTTTATAAAATAACTGATGGAGGTAATGACTGGGGAACCCCCGTAGCAGCTAGAGGCGGAGATAAACAATGGATGCGCATTGACCGTACAGATGGTATTGGAGACGCCAATAATTACTCTTGTTGGAATCCAAGCTTTTCTAATTGTAATGGTGGCTTTACGCGTTCAACGGATGGTAGTAATACGTTTGATGAATGTATTTTTATTGACAATAGTCCGGTCTGGGGAACACTAGCGGTAGATGCTGAAGGTACTTTATATATAGTAGGAACTTCAAATTCGGGAATTGTCCTTGTAAAATCCACAACGGCTAAGGACCCATCCAGCAATGTTACTTGGGATAACGTTACCAACGTAGATTTAGATGGAGATTTAAATTTCCAAAGGCCCGTTAATCCGGCTGGATTAATGGGGCAGGCTTGGGTAGATGTTGATATCTCTGGAGGACCAGGACAAGGAAACGTATATGTAGCTGCTTCTGTGTTTCGCTTTTCAAATGGCGACCCAGGTGATGTTATGTTTGCAAAAAGTACCGACGGAGGCATTACATTTCAGCCGCCAGTTAGAATAAATACAGATTCTGGAACAAATGCTTATCAATGGTTTGGAACCATGTCGGTGGCTCCTAATGGTCGTATAGATATAGTTTGGTTAGATACTCGCAATGCAACAAACGGAATTGATTCCGTACTCTATTATTCTTTTTCTGAAGATGAGGGTGAAACTTGGTCAGAAAACGAACCCATCTCAGAACCTTTTAATCCATCTGTAGGTTATCCACAACAGGACAAAATGGGAGATTATTTTGATATGGTGAGTGATGATGATTATGCCCACCTTGCTTGGGCCAATACCCTTAATGGCGGACAAGATGTTTATTACACACGCATATCGCCCCACGGTATTTTGAATATTGAAGATATAGCTGCAAATAATTTTCAATTGAAATGTTATCCCAATCCTTTTACCGAGGAGACAACCTTTGGATTTAGCATTGATGGAACAGAAAATGTAAAACTTGAAGTGTTTGATATCCAAGGCAGAAAGCTTAAAACTTTGCTTAATAAAAACGTTTCCGGGAAACAAAAAATCTCATGGAACGGAACTAGCCAAACTGGCGCAAAACTCACATCAGGGCTTTATTTTATTACCCTAAAATCTGAAACGAAAAGCGCAAATCTGAAAATTTTATTGAAATAATTTCGTATCTTTAAGAGTCAAAAAAAACACAGAATAATAAGATGATTCAAAACAAATAAGCAAGTCCAAACTTCTCAGTAATTGTTTGGCGCATTGCATCTGAAAAAAGTACTAACCAAAAATCGTACAGATGAAAATATATGACGACAAACACATAAAAAATGTAGTTTTTGTAGGCGCCCACAACAGTGGCAAAACTACACTTGCGGAAACAATGCTTTTTGAAGCAGGCCTTATAAACCGTCGCGGTACAGTTGAAAACAGAAACACAGTTTCAGACTATCACGATGTTGAGCACGAAAGAGGTAACTCCATCTTCGCCACACCGTTACATACAGAATGGCGCAATTACAAAATCAATATCATCGATACTCCAGGTTTAGATGATTTTATAGGTGAAATAATTTCTTCCATCCGTGTTTCAGATACCATTCTTACTGTTTTGAATGCGCAACATGGTGTAGAGGTAGGTACAGAAATAATATGGAACTATATAGATAAATATCTTAAACCAACGATTTTCGTAATTAACCAAATAGACCATATCAATGCGAAGTTTGATGAAAGCTTCAAAAGCATTAAAAATTTGGTAGGAAACAATGCCGTGAAAATACAATATCCTTTGGTTGTGGATGGTGCGCAATGCATAATTGATGTGCTAAAGATGAAAATGTACAAATTCTCCTCAGATGGAGGAAAGCCCGAAAAGTTGGAAATTCCGGATGATCAAAAGGAATTAGCCAAAGAACTTAATAATGAATTGATAGAAAAAGCTGCAGAAAATGATGAAACATTGATGGAGCTTTTTTTTGATAAAGGAACTTTGAACGAAGACGAAATGCGCGCCGGTATTAAAGCCGGAATGTTGAACCATGAACTATTTCCAGTGTTTTGCGTTTCTGCGCTAAATGATATGGGCACGGGACGCTTGATGGGTTTTATTGATAATGTAGCTCCGGCAGCGGCAGATTTAAAGCCTGAACAAAATACAGAAGGGAAAGAAGTGGTTTCTTCAAAAGAAAGTCCAACGGCGCTCTTCGTTTTTAAAACCGTCTATCAACCCAATTTAGGGCAAATTACATTCTTCAAAGTAATGAGCGGAGAAGTCCGTTTAAATGATAAACTAATTAATTCGCAAAACGGCGAAACCGAAGTCATAAATCAACTTTTTATAATGGACGGAAAGGAACGGCAGCCCGTTACCAAGTTAACGGTTGGCGATATTGGTGCAACTTTGAAACTGAAATATACAGAAACCAATGATACATTAGCCTCACCGAAAAATGTCATTTCCATAAAACCTATTAAATTTCCACAGCCAAGAATTAAAAAAGCGGTGTTTGCTGTGAATACGAAAGATGAAGAGAAGCTCAGCGAATCACTTAAGAAAATCCACAGCCAAGATCCAACTGTGGAAGTTTCCTTTTCTTCTGAAGCAAAACAACTCATTCTTTCCTGTCAAGGCGATTTACATCTTGCAACTATTGATTGGATTTTAAACAATATTTACGGTGTGGAAGCAAGGTTTGAAAAACCAAAAATTGCTTTCAGAGAAACTATCCAACGATCTTCAACGTCGAATTATAGACACAAAAAACAATCTGGAGGCTCTGGCCAGTTTGCGGAGGTTCACCTAAAAATTGAACCTTGGTATGAAAATATGGAAGAGCCACAAGGATTTAACATTCGCGGTAGGGAAGAGGTTGATCTTTCGTGGGGCGGGAAACTGATTTTTTATAATTGTATAGTGGGCGGAGTGATAGATCAGCGCTATTTGCCATCCATAATGAAAGGTGTTTTGGAAGTAATGGAAGAAGGGCCCTTGGTGCGCTCCTATATTCGCGATGTGCGCGTCATGGTATACGACGGTAAAATGCATTCAGTAGACTCTAACGATATTTCCTTCAAAATTGCAGGTGCACACGCTTTCAAAGAAGCCTTTATGAATGCGAATCCCAAACTCCTGGAACCTGTTTTAGAACTTACAGTAAAAGTGCCCGAAGAAATGGTGGGCAACGTAATGACCGATCTGCAAGCCCGCCGCTCTATGATACAGGGAATAGAGAACAATAATAATTATCAGGTTTTAAAGTGTTTGACACCCGAAGTGGAACTTTACGGTTTTTCAACAGATTTGCGATCATTAACACAAGGAAGGGCAACTTTTAAATCGTCGTTTTCATCCTATCAACCCGTTCCAACCAATGTTCAAAAGGAAATGATTAGTCAATAAACCAATTCAAAATAAATTCCTTGTGCATTCAAACTGTGACTATATTTGCCGAAAATTAATGTATGTCGCAGCGGGTTTCTGAAATGGAGACTTCCCCCGGGGAAGAAGTGAAAGATTTGAAAAAAAACGTTTCCGGAATTGATTCCACAAAAGAGA
>JAGQYZ010000324.1 GCA_020435865.1 Aequorivita sp.
GGTTGTGGGTTTGAGCTTGCCTGATTAAGGTTGCCTTTTTATTTTATTGGTGTTTATTGCTGAGGGGAAGGAGCTGTTTGGACTTTTATTTTAGGTGTAATAGGATAATTTCGGGGTTTACTCCTGTGTATTGGGCGAATTCGTAGACTGTGAGGAGGTGGTGTTTTTGTTTTTTTAAGTAATAGCAAGTAGGGACTTGCCGTCCGAGGTGATAAAACATCCCCCCTAACCCTCCATCGACAAGCTCGGGACAGGCTATTCAAAGGGAGAATGTTGAAGCTCAAAGGATTTTGTTTTTATTTTAGGTGTAATAGGATGATTTCGGGGTTTACTTCTTTGTATTGGGCGAATTGGTAGATGTAATTGGATGGAACGATTTGCCGGCAGAACAAAACCTAGGCAGATTACTTTTTTTAGTGTTTTTTCTTTTTTCCTTGATGAAAAAAGAAACAAAAAAATCAAGGCTTACGAAAAGATTCCTGAAAATTTCTTTATTTCCGGCGCAAAAATAAAGCTTGCAGCATGCTAAGATTGGCAGCGGAAAATTTTATGAGAGAAACTACCAGTAATTTGTGTACTAAGAAGGATTTTTGCTTGCTCCTCCAATAAATTCATTTTCTACGGAATCTTTTCGATAGGCCAGGGGGTGAGCGTTTGATTATTAGGTTAAAGCCTAGAGCCTGATGCAAATTTTTTTATATTTGGTATTCTACCCGATTAAAATGAACCGCTTTACGGTTTTCCGTAATTGAAGGATTTGATTTGTTTTTACATTTGAAATTATAAACCTGAATGCTTATTCAATGGATATGCATAAGAGGTTATGTAGAATTTAAAGAAGATAATAACCATTTATTAACTTAACCAATAAGAAAATTATGGAAACAAACGAACAGCATCAAGAAAAAATGTTTTATCAAGATAGTACTGTAACCGTTACTCAATCACGATATATTGCAGGTAGTAAAACCTATGCTATGCGAAACATTTCGTCTGTATCTTTATTTAAAATTGATAAAAGTCGAACTGGTGCAATTTTATTATTAGTTGTAGGCATTCTATTATTATTTCCTGAAGGAACTAGAGTGGTCGGTGGGATTATAGCTATCCTTGGAGGTATTTGGCTTTTTTCGATAAAAGATGAATATTCAGTTAGAATTAGCACAAATGCTGGAGAAGCGAACAGTCTTGTGTCTAAGGACCAAGTGTATATTCAAAAAGTGGTTAATGCTCTTAATGATGCAATAATCCATAGAGGTTAATTTTAAACCCTATATTTGAAACTCTTCCCGATTAAAATGCTCGCTGTTACGGTTTTCCGTAATGGGTTTGTTTGAATTTAAATTATTTTTGGAATACAAGAATTTATTACTACAAAAATGAAAAGTCAAAAAATTATTATTCTTTTGCTTCTCATCACATTAATGTGTGCCACATCCTGTGCCCCGGCGGGATACACATACAGCGAATCCGGATTTTTTTCAGGATTGTGGCATGGTTTCATCATTATTTTTTCTCTAGTGGGTAAATTATTTGGTGCTGATATTGGTATTTATGCTGAGAATAATACTGGGTTTACATATTGGCTAGGATTTATTATTGGAATAGGGGGATTTGGCGGTGGAGGATCTGCTGCAAGAAGATAAAAATTGATTAACGGTAGAAGCACCGTCGGAATTTATTTTTGCCCTAATTTGGTTAATCTTTGGGTTTATGCTTGTGTGGTTTTAACCCGGGATGTTTGGGTTTTGTCTCTGG
Organism: Aequorivita sp.; assembly: GCA_020435865.1. Classification (GTDB taxonomy): domain Bacteria; phylum Bacteroidota; class Bacteroidia; order Flavobacteriales; family Flavobacteriaceae; genus Aequorivita. The sequence continues at coordinate 1,759 of JAGQYZ010000324.1, forward strand.
TGTAACACGTCTTCTCTTATCGGGTGTCCCATCCTCTTTTTTTGGTTTCGGACCGGGTTTAATTGCTTGAATTTTTTCCATCATATTTCGGTTTAAATTAATACTCAATAAAATTACTGCAGAAAATAGTAGGGTAGTTACGGGAAACCGTAAGGAAAGCTAAAATTTGGAAGGTATATTAGCTTTATTAACAATTTAAATCTCAAAATTATGGCAGTAAAACACACACCGACAGGAATTGTCCACAGCGGATATAAAGGCGGGAGCACAGGATGTGGTACCGATACTACAAAAGAAAAAGACCATTGGGTAAACACCAATGATACGATTACTTGTGCTAAAAATGGTTGCAAGTAGTTAGCATTTATTCTTAATGGGATTGGAATGGAATATAGGTTTCACTCCCATTTTGAATTTTGAATAGGTATATGAATATAAAATTATTCATTCGTTGGGTTTTTGGAAGTATATGTTTTCTTATGGGAATTTTTGGACTAAAAAATTCTGTAGTAGGGGGCATGTTCTTATTGATCTCTGCTTTTTTTCTGATCCCTCCGTTATGGGGGGTTTTTACTAAAAAAAGACTTGACTCGGGATATAGAATTGCCATTATTACTATACTAGGCTTTTGGGGTTTTGTTTTGATTGTTCCTTCCGGGAGTTCGGTTGAAAAAACCGATATTGAAAAACGAGCGTTCCTACAGCAAAAAAAGTTTGACTCCACTGAAGTGAAGTTAAAACAAGAGGCTGAAATAAGGGAAAAGCAAAGACAAGATAGTCTAAAGAAGTATGTTGCGTTAGCGGACGGAAAATACCATAAGAAAAATTATTCAGATGCACTATTACTGCTCCGTAATGCTATTCCTTATGCAGGGATGGGAGTTGATAGTATCGTGCAAAAACAAGCGGATTATAACTATCAAGCCCGAAACTACAAGGAAAGTATAAAATTATATTCTACACTAATTGATAATCGTTTTTCCGAATCTGATAATTATTATCAAAGGGCGCTTTGCCTTGATAAAATTAAAAAAAGACAAGAAGCGGTAAACGATTTAAGGCAGGCCATGAGTTTGGGAAATTTGGAAGCCGAAAAGTTATATAATAAAATAAATCCGATTAAGAAACGGGTGTCATATTATGTTACCCGCTGTTGTGATGGCACAACTTCATCTTCCAAAGGGCGTGGTACATGTAGTCATCATGGAGGGGTTTGTAACTGGAATGAACCTATTTATGAGGAGTATAGAAAATATTAACGCGTTCTTTAGCTAGGATATTAATTGTTTTAGATCAATGTTGATAGCAACGTCCTGACGCATTTTTTGTCATGCGTTTGCAG
>JAGQYZ010000325.1:0-140 GCA_020435865.1 Aequorivita sp.
ATCACTCCAATCTTGAAAGCCGTTGAGGATTCTTTCGGAGTGGTTCGCGGACATTTGGAAACGATTCACGCATATACAAACGACCAAAATTTGGTAGACAATATGCACAGCAAATACCGTCGTGGCCGTGCTGCAGCACT
>JAGQYZ010000325.1:151-5623 GCA_020435865.1 Aequorivita sp.
AATATGGTAATTACTGAAACTGGTGCAGGTAGTGCCGTTGCAAAGGCTTTGCCGGTTCTTGCAGGTAAGCTTACAAGTAATGCGATTCGTGTTCCAGTTCCAAATGGTTCTTTGGTAGTTCTAAATCTTGAATTGGCCACCCCAACTTCATTGGACGGCATTAATTCTACAATGAAGAAATATGCCTTGGAAGGCGATTTGGTAGAGCAGATAAAATATTCTTTGAGCAACGAACTTGTTTCAAGTGATATTGTTGGTTCTTCAGCTCCAGCAATTTATGATAGCAACGCAACCATAGTTACCCAAGATGGTAAAAATGTAGTACTGTATGTGTGGTATGACAACGAATATGGCTATAGCCACCAAGTTATTCGCTTAGCGAAATACATTGCGCAGGTTAGAAGATATACATATTATTAATAGAAAAATTCCTCCTTTTTAAATCAAAAAAATCCTGTTGTTTTGTCAACAGGATTTTTTTGATTATATTCGACACCTCTCCTTTTTTTTAACATTTTTTTATGAAAATTTCAACCAACAAGCTTACCCTCAAAGTTTTACTTGTTTTTTCAATTATACTATTAAACGCTTGCTCAAAAGACAGCAATGACCCAACCCCACAAGAAACAACCATAACTGTTTCAACCGCAGATTTTTCAAAAACTATGGATGAAAACCCAACTAGCGGACAGCAGATTGGAACTGTTCAAGGAAGCACTAATGAAGGTTCAGTTACGTTTTCAATCACGGAACAAAACCCTGCTGGAGCGTTTTCTATTGATTCGGCTTCCGGAGAACTGAAAGTTGCAGATGAAGCGCTTTTCGATTTTGAAACCAATCCCACAATTACTGGAACGGTGAAAGTGGCGAATGGAGCTGTTTCTAAAAATGCTTTGGTTACTATTACTCTGAATGATGTTAATGAGGAAAATGTATATAATGGTTCTGTTGTTTTATTTACCCAAGAAGAAGTAAATGATTTTGGAGCAAATAATTATACGGTTATAACTGGAGCATTAACCATTGGAAATATTGACACTCAACCAAGTCAAATTACAGATTTAAGTCCTTTAAATAAATTAAAAATCGTTGAGAGTCGCATAAATATTGCTACAAATGATTTGTTGGAAAATTTAGATGGGCTAAACAATTTAGAAGATATTGGTGGTTATCTGTGGATTGGGAATAATCCCTTATTGAATAATATTTCTGCTTTATTTCATGTTTCTGAAATAGGAGGCTATTTATACATAGAAAATAATGATAATTTAATTAACCTTAATGGGCTAGATAATGTTGTTTCTATAAGCAGCGACTTAGGAATATATTCAAATGAAAACCTAAGTAACATTAACAGTTTACAGAACTTAACAACGATTGGGGGTGAGTTAATTTTCGAGAACAACCCAAATTTGTTGGATTTTAATTTTTCCAGCCTGACAGTAATTTCGGAAAGGTTAGACATACGTTATTGCCCAAAAATTACAAACTTGAATAGTTTATCAAATTTGAATACGGTCGGAACTGACATATATCTTTGGAGTAATTTTGGTCTAATCGATTTATGTGGCTTACAAAATTTACTATTTGGAGATGGATTAGGGGGAGATTACACCGCATATGGCAATGCCTACAACCCAACAGAACAAGACATTATAGATGGAAATTGTAGCTTATAAAGTTATTTTAATGATTTTTAAAAAAAAGTGATTCCCGCCTGCGCGGGAATTTTTTTTATGACTTCATTAACTGAAACTTTCCCCACTTTCAATCAAATTTGTTAAAATCAATTATTGCAGAGAAATGTCAGAAACGAAAAAAAGAAGCCGTTTCAAAAAGAAACGATATACCATTCCAATAATAATTCTTATCCTGCTAATTGCCTTTCGCCTTTATCTTCCAACATTGGTAAAAAACTACGTAAATAAAGTCTTAGCAGATATTCCCGGCTATTATGGACAAGTGGAAGACATAGATATTTCCCTCATCCGTGGCGCTTATGTAATCAACGGAATGTACTTAAGCAAAGGTACCGCAGAATCTCAGGTTCCATTTCTGAATTTTCCAAAAAGCGATATTTCAATCGAGTGGAAATCGCTTTTTAAAGGGAAAATTGTAAGCGAAATAATAATGACCAGCCCAGAAGTAATTTACGTTTTTGAAGACCAAAAAGAAGAAAGTGGCGATGCCAACACTGATGACTGGACCAAAGCTCTCACAGATATTGTGCCTATAGACATCAACCATTTTGAGGTTCACGATGGCAAACTGGCATTCGTTCAACTTTCTGCAGAACCTAATATCGATCTTCAAATAGATAAGCTGGAGCTCACTGCTGACAATCTTCGAAATGTTGTTGAAAAAGAACGCATCCTCCCCTCTCCCATTCGAGCCAATGGCGTTTCTATTGGGAAAGGAAAAGTTTCTTTGGAAGGGAATATGAATCTTGTAAAGAAAATTCCAGATATGGATCTTTCTTTTTCTTTGGAAGATGCAGAAGCTACAGCTCTAAACGATTTTACAAATTATTATGCCGGCCTAGACTTTGACAAAGGAAAATTTGGTCTTTATAGTGAAATTGCCATTGCCAATGGTCATATAGTCGGTTACGTAAAACCATTATTGAACAATACAAAATTAATAGGCAAAGACGATAGCTTCCTCGAAGTGTTATGGGAGGGTTTTATAGGTTTCTTCAAATTTGTATTGAAAAACCAAAGCACAGATACCTTAGCGACCAAAGTTCCTTTTGAAGGCGATTTGAATAATGTGGAAGCTGGCGCTTGGCCAACGTTTATAAACATTTTTAAAAATGCCTGGATTAAAGCTTTTAAAGGCGAAGTGGATAATGACATTAACTTTAAAGATGCTTTTAAATCTGAAAATCTTACAAAGGAACAAAAACGCGAACTTCAAAAAAAAGAACGCGAAGAACAGGAAAAAAAGCGCAAAAAAGAGCAACAAGTAAAAAAAGGTTAACTTAAATTTTTTTTATGAAAGTTATCACTGCATCTATTTCAAATCTTGATCAGCTTGTCCCGTTATTTGATGGGTACCGCGTTTTTTATAAACAAACATCAGATCCTGAAGCCGTAAGAAAATTTTTAAAAGAAAGGCTTACAAATCAAGATTCCATACTATTTATTTGTTTAGACAATTCCGATAAAGGATTAGGTTTTACGCAATTATACCCTAGTTTTTCATCGGTTTCTATGCAGCGCACCTATATTTTGAACGACCTTTTTGTTGCTCCAGAAGCAAGAAAAAAGGGCGTTGGAGAAGCACTTATGCAACACGCAAAGCAATTCGCAATGAAAAAAAAGAGTAAGGGACTTACTTTGGAAACAGCCATTGATAATCCCGCACAAACACTTTATAAAAAATTGGGCTGGAAAAAAGACGTGCTTGTAAATCATTACACTTGGGAAGTGTAATTTGTACCAATAAGCGTATTTTTACATATTAAATTTCAATAAAATGGACCATCTTACCAAACTTGAAGAGTTACTAAACCAAGCAAATACAGACATCAAAAATGGTGCTTTTGACGAAGCTACCAATAAGCTGGAAAAAATTATAGACATGGACCCCAACTTCGGAAAAGCCTATAATCACTTAGGCTATCTTTATGAAGTGAAATTCAAGGAGTTTGAAAAGGGTGAAACACTCTATAAACTTTGCTTGGAAAAAACACCAATGTATCCGCCCGTTTATTACAATTATTCTGTACTTCTTTCAACTCTTGGAAAATATGACGAATTAAAAGAATTACTAGACACAGCTATTAACATTCCTGGCATCACAAAATCTACCATTTATAACGAATATGCAATTATGCTAGAACAACAGGGCAAACTGGACGAAGCGATAGATTATTATAAAAAATGCGGAATGGATACTTTGGATAAAGGCGTTTTGGAACGAGCAAAAGCTTCCATAGACCGTTGTAAGATGAAAAAAGAATTTCTATAATGCGAATTGATATTATTACCGTACTTCCTGAGTTGCTGCAAAGCCCTTTCGAGGCTTCCATCTTAAAACGCGCTATTGAAAAAGGGCTTGTGGAAGTTCATACCCACAACCTTCGCGATTATTCAACCAATGCTTACAAACAAATAGACGATTACCAATTTGGTGGCGGTGCGGGAATGGTGATGATGATTGAACCCATTGATAAATGTATTTCAGGATTAAAAGCCGAAAGAAATTACGACGAAATAATCTATATGACACCCGATGGCAAAACCTTTAACCAACATACCGCCAACGAACTTTCACTAAAAGAAAACATAATCATCCTTTGCGGACATTACAAAGGCGTTGACCAGCGCGTGCGCGATCATTTTATAACGCGTGAAATCTCCGTGGGCGATTTTGTGTTGAGCGGTGGTGAACTTGCCGCAGCCATTGTTTGTGATGCAGTAATAAGACTTATTCCTGGCGTTTTGGGGAATGAAACCAGTGCGTTGACGGATTCCTTTCAAGATAATTTATTAGCGCCACCAATTTATACACGCCCCGCAGAATATAAAGGATGGACCGTTCCAGAAATCCTCACAAGCGGAAATACTGGAAAAATTGAAGAGTGGCGAGAAGACCAAGCTTATAAACGCACTAAGGAACGACGTCCGGATTTGTTGTAATAAATTAGATTAAAGATTACAACAACATAAAAAAACAACTAAAACCAATATATAATGAAAACCAATCAAATTATAACCATGCTGTTCGCAGTCGTTCTTTTCACTGCTTGTAAAAACGACACAAAGGAAAAAGAGAACACTAATACCGAAAATACCGTGAGTGCAGATTTCAACAAAATGCTCGATAATTATTATGAAGAAGGTTTAAAGCTAAACCCGCTGAACGCAACTTTTTCAGGAGACAAACGCTATAATGACAGTTTCCCAAATTTCCTTTCAGATGAATATCTTGCTGAGCTGAATAAATATTATACAAACTATAAGGAAGAAGCATCTAGATTTGATGATGTTGATTTAAGTGAAACCGAAAAGATGAGCAAAGACATCATTTTGTGGGAATGCAATATAAATCTGGAAACACTCACTTTTAAAAACAATCTATACTTCCCCATTGATCAAATGTGGTCCGTGAATTTAATGATGGGCCAATTGGCTAGCGGAAGCAGCGCGCAACCTTTTAAAACAGTAGAAGATTACAATAATTGGTTAAAGCGTGTTGACGGGTTTGTAGTTTGGCTAAACACTGCCGAAAGTAGAATGAAAGAGGGAATGGCGGCTGGTTATGTGCTTCCAAAGTCATTGATTGTAAAAGTAATTCCACAACTGAAGGCGATGACCGAACCAAATTTAGATGAAAACTTGTTCTTCTCGCCAGTAAAAAATTTTCCAGATACCTTTTCAGATTTAGAAAAACAGGAACTGGCAAAAGCGTATTCAAAAATGGTCACTAATGAAGTAATTCCCGCTTATCAAAGCCTTCACGATTTTA
>JAGQYZ010000326.1:0-526 GCA_020435865.1 Aequorivita sp.
AGGTTTTTAAAGAAGTGATTGCGCCCAATGATAAACTTTACGAATACTTGGAAGACAAACGACTCACTTGGGTGGACGATTTTCCAATAGTAAATACAGCCATTGTAAAGATGCTTGGAAAGCTTTCAGAAAAAAATGCATCCTCACTTTTGGTGCCCAATCTTTATAAAAATAATGAAGATCGTGAATATGCCCTACAACTTTTCAGAAAAGTAATTCTAAATGAAGACAAGCTAAACGCACACATTGAAGGAAAGACCCCAAACTGGGATCAAGACCGTATAGCCGATATAGATTTGATTATTTTGAAAATGGGCATTGCCGAATTTTTATATTTTCCGTCAATTCCCGTAAGGGCTACAATCAATGAATATTTGGAAGTTTCTAAAGAATATTCAACACCTAAAAGTAGCATCTTTGTAAACGGTATTCTAGATAAAATAGTGAAGGAGTTTGAAGAAGAGGGCAAATTGAATAAAATTGGACGTGGACTTCAATAAAAGCAAAAAAATACCTACTTTTGGCG
>JAGQYZ010000326.1:627-1622 GCA_020435865.1 Aequorivita sp.
TACTATCTGTTTTTGCCTTTTCTTCTTGTAAAGACAATGCTGCAGAAAAAGTTAATGAAGAAAACGTAGCTACTGCTGAAGCTCGTGACGCAGAATCTGGTAAATTTCCAGCAATCACTTTTGATGAAAATCAGTTTGATTTTGGTACAATTGATCAAGGCACTCCAGTTGAGCACGTATTTAAATTCAAAAACACTGGTGAAGCTCCTTTAATGATTGTAAATGCAAAAGGTAGCTGTGGATGTACTGTTCCAGAATACAGTAAAGAGCCAGTTGCTCCAGGTGCAGACGGACAATTATTGGTGAAATTTAATGGTAGCGGTCAGAATCAAGTTAGCAAAACAGTTACGCTTACTACAAACACAAAAGAAGGTACAGAAACTTTGACCATCAAAGCTTTTGTGACTCCTAAGGCTGGTGCTGGAAATGAAAAAAAGCCAATTAAAACCCCAACATCCAAATAATTAATATTTGGATACTAAAAATTGCTATGGAACAAATACAAAGTTTTTTACCGATTATATTATTGTTTTTGGTGATGTATCTTTTCTTGATACGTCCCCAAATGAAAAAAGCCAAACAGGAGAAACAGTTTGCTGCTCAACTTAAAAAAGGCGACAAAGTGATTACCACTGGTGGAATTCACGGTAAAATATTGGAGCTTAATGAAGATGGGACCTGTGTTATTGAATGCGGTGCCGGAAAAATAAAGTTTGAAAGAGCTGCCATTTCTATGGAAAGAACTGCAAAACTTAACGCTCCTGAAAAAGAAAAGAAATAATAAATTGTTCCTTTTTTAAATAAAAACTCCCTCACTATTTTTAGATAGTTGAGGGAGTTTCTTTTTGGAATGTATCTATGAAATTTATTCTTCTTCCTTTTTAAATTTTGAAAGATCCTGTGCTGTAATCTGTGCAATGTTCACAATTACTTCTACAGCTTTTTGCATACTTTCAACGGGAACATATTCATACCTTCCGTGAAAATTGTGGCCG
>JAGQYZ010000327.1:0-1137 GCA_020435865.1 Aequorivita sp.
GATTACAATGAAATAGGAATCATTTTTAGCGATATGGAATACATTGGTGCTTACTTTATAAAGCTCGTTGCCTTTTTCTCATTCTGTCTTTTTCTTGGCGTTTTGGTGAAACGCTCTGCCTTCGCCCTTGGCTTTTTGATTGTTTGGCAAATAATTGAATGGCTGTTTTATGGTTTGATGAAGTGGAAAATTTTTAAAGACACAGATATTGCAGATACGATTGCGCAATTCTTTCCGCTTAATGCAATGGCAAACCTTATTAAAGAACCGCTTAGCCGTTTGGGAGCAATACAATCTGCCGCCAATCAATTAGGGGAAAATTTTACGAAAGATTACGCGGTAAGCCCATTAAATATTGCGATAGTTTTGGTTTGGACAACACTCTTTATCTACTGGTCCTACGCCATTCTGAAGAAAAGAGACTTGTAATAAAGCATTCGTTCCGTTGATTTTTTGCCTATATTTAGCAATCAATCCCGCTGTTTTTTTGAAGCACTATTTATTTATAATCGGTTTTTTTCTTTCAAGCGCAGTCTTTTCACAGGATATTTCGCTGTACCAACAGTTTAATGGGCATTACGATTACACCGCCTTTGGTAATACATTAAACATTGAAGAAAACGGCCAAGGTGGGCAATGCTTTATTCTTACCAGTAGCAGTGCCGATTTCCAACTCCAGCCAAACCAAGAAGTGATTGCAGCCTATCTGTATTGGGCGGGTTCTGGCCCGGGGGATTTTGATGTTACTTTTAACCAAGTTCCCATAACTGCGGAACGCACTTTCAACGTAACCTACAATAGTGGTGGACAGGACTATATCTATTTTGCCGCCTTTGCAGATGTTACCCAACAAATTCAAACCACAGGCAACGGCAATTATACCTTAGCCGATTTGGACCTTACCCTTATAATCCCCGCATATTGCAGTCCGCCGGGTTCTGGGACTAACTTTGGCGGATGGGCAGTTACCGTGGTTTATGAAGATGCTACGCTTCCTAACAACCAAGTGAACATTTTTGACGGTCTGGAAAGTGTTTCACAAAGCAACCAAACTTTAAACATAACCCTTGATAATTTGATGGTCCTGGACACCCAGGGCGCCAAGATTGGTTTTCTGGCTTGGGAAGGTGACCGGGG
>JAGQYZ010000327.1:1223-2490 GCA_020435865.1 Aequorivita sp.
ACCAACAGTTTTACGGGCAGCGATGTACTTTACAATATGGATATTGATGTGTATCCTATTTCAAACTATATAAGTACGGGCGATACCTCGGCAAGCATCCAACTAACCAGCGGACAGGATTTTGTGATGGTGAACAACATTATCACCGTGCTGAATACCGAACTGCCAGACGCCACTATTTCCATGGACACTATAATCGGTGGAACGGAATGTGGCAATGGGGAACTTACAATAGATTATACCGTTTATAATTTGAATAGCACCGATGTTTTGCCAGCGGGAACGCCTATTGCTTTTTACGCAGACGAAACCTTAGTGGCGCAAAGTGCAACCGTTACTGTAATCCCCATTGACGGACAGGAAAGTGGAACCATTACGTTTACGGTTCCCAACGCCGTAGGAGCAGATTTTATTCTGAAAGCCGTAGTGGACGATACTGGCAACGGCACAGGAATAGTTGATGAAACAAACGAAAATAACAACGAAGACGAAACGGCAATTCATTTACTTCTTAACCCTGAAATAACAGGGCTACATAATCTGGAAACTTGTGATGTTATTGGCGAGGAATTTTTTGATCTAAACGAAGCTACTTCACAAATAGATCCAATTTATACTTTGAGTTTTCACTTTTCGGAAACGGATGCGCAGAACAATGAAAACCCAATTCCCAATCCCGAAAACTTTCAAAATACTGAAAACCCACAAACCATTTACATCCGCGTTTCCAATCCTGACTGTTTTCTAATTGACAGTTTTACGGTGGAAGTGCTGCCCTGCCCCTTGCCCGATGCAACTATTGAATTGCCTGAAATTTCAGCCTGTCGCGATCGCGCTTTGCTGCTTCCGTTTACCGTTTATAATTTGGAAGCCACGGCAACTCTACCCGCCAATACTTCCATAGCTTTTTATGTTGATGGCGTGTTGCTCGGTCTTTCGCAAACGCAACAAACCATCCCTATTGGTGGTAGTGAACAGGGTGAAATTGAACTGCTTTTGCCAGACAGTTTGCCAGATACATTTACAATCACTGCCGTAGTAGATGACGACGGCAATGGCAACGGCACCGTGGAAGAACTTCGGGAGGATAACAATAGTTTTACGCAAACCATTTCTTTTGAAAGCATTCCGCCCATCCCTAATTTGCCAGATTTGTTGGAATGTGATACCGGTTTTGATACGGCTGTTTTCGACTTGACCGAGCAAGACGATTTAATTCGCACTGGGCCGGATGATGTGGTACAGTATTTCACCACTATGGAAAATG
>JAGQYZ010000327.1:2558-5493 GCA_020435865.1 Aequorivita sp.
TATGTGCGTTTGGAAAACGATATCTGCTTTGCCACTGCTTCCTTTTTATTGACCACGGAAAACTGTGCGCCTTTTATCCCACAAGGTTTTTCGCCCAATGGGGATGGCATCAACGATGTTTTTGAAATAAGCAACCTGCTGAACATTTACGAAAACTTTGAACTGACTATCTACTCCCGCGAGGGCAACCTAATACACACAGCCCACAATGCCGATGGTTTTTGGGATGGTGTGGCCACCGAAGGTCTTTTGTTTACGGGAAGCCTTGTGCCCGTGGGAACCTACTATTACGTTTTGGTGCTAAACGACCCCAAATATCCCGAACCATTTATTGGGTGGGTGTATGTGAATTATTAAAAAACAATGAAAAGTTTAGAAGTAAAGTCAAGTCCTGAAGTTGAATTTGTTTTTGCAAGCTATCCCGATTCCGTTCGAAAAAAAATGATGATACTTCGAGAATTGGTAATAGCCACTGCTAAGGAAATTGACGGACTGACCCATCTTGAAGAAACATTAAAATGGGGAGAACCAAGTTATTTGGCAAAAAACGGAAGTACACTCAGAATGGACTGGAAGTCAAAAACACCGCAGCAATATGCCCTGTACTTTAAGTGTACCAGCCGATTGGTAGAGACCTTTAAGAAGGTCTTTAAAAACAATTTTAACTTTGAAGGAAACAGAGCAATCGTTTTTCAAATGGATGACGCTATCCCCAAAGCGGAACTAAAAGCGTGTATTAAAGCAACATTGACTTATCATAAGGTGAAACATTTACCAACACTGGGAATTTAAGAAAACGGAAATGATACAAGAATACCTAAATAGCATCAAAAAACAATTTGAATACTACAAAGCTGTTGGCGAAAAAACCTTTGACCAACTGAATGAAAATGATTTTTTCTGGCAATACAATGAGGAATCCAATTCCATTGCAATCATTGTGAACCACCTTTGGGGAAATATGAAATCTCGGTGGACTGATTTTCTAATCGCTGACGGAGAAAAAGAATGGCGAAATCGGGATTTGGAATTTGAAGCTGTCATAAAATCTAAAGAGGAACTTCTACAGAAATGGAATGATGGATGGAACTGCTTGTTTGAAGCTTTGGACTCCGTAAGTGAAGAGAATTTTAACACAAAGGTGTATATCAGAAACCAAGAGCACTCCATATTAGAGGCCTTTAATAGACAATTTGCGCATTATTCATATCACATTGGGCAAATTGTGTATGTCGGTAGAATGCTAAAAGGATCCGATTGGAACAGTTTGACTATCCCCAAAGGGCAATCAACCGAATTTAACAATGCGAAATTTGCAAAAGGCAAACATACAGGGCATTTTTCTGATGATTTGAAATGATAAAAAACTGTTGTGGTTGATATATATTAATTATAAGCAATAAAAGACAAACGAATTAAAAACAATAGATAAGCCCAAATAACGAAAATAAAATGAGCAATATCAGTGAATTGATAGATGCGATATTCCAAGTATTGATTTTTACACTAATTCCTTTTATAGTTTACCTTATTAAGCATAAAAGAGCAAAAGGATTCTTGAATTATATTGGTCTTAAAAAATCAACAAGAAAAGCAAATATACTTGCCATTGTAGCTTGTTTACTATTCGCTGCACCACCTTTGATACTGACATTGATTAGTGGAGATTTCAAGGAAATAATGTTAAATCCAAGCAGTATTACCGGAAAGTTTAACCAAATGGAATTCGGAATAAATTCTATTTTCATTTTACTCGTGATGGCCATTTTTAAAACCGCTTTTGCAGAAGAAATACTTTTTAGGGGGTTTATCGCCAAAAGACTGATTAGCAAAATAGGGTTTCAGAAAGGAAATATTTTGCAAGCATTACTATTTGGTATTATTCATATGGGTTTATTTGCAATGACAACCCAAAACCCATTTTTTTTATCGATGATTTTCATTATACCAGCAGTTGGAGCCTATGTTTCTGTTATTCTAAACGAGAAACTTGCAAATGGAAGCATAATTCCGGGATGGATTTCACACGGCCTTGCAAATATCTTATCTTATGGAATTGTGGGATTTTTGATATGAAAAATAACTGCTTACAACACCAACTATCCTAAACCATTAATTGGGTGGGTTTATGTGAATTGTTAAAAAAAGAAAGAGCGCTCTCGCGCCCTTCCCTTCAAAAAAACCAAACCACCTAAAAAACCATAGTTCAGAATTAGTTGCTGCTTTTCACCAAGCGGATAAACTCGGCTCTGTATCCGTCTGAATCGGTTCCTTTGCCTGCTTCGGCCAAAGCTATTACGTCTTCTTTCCTTTTGGTATCTATAAATTCAGAATTGCGAAGCTGCATCCCGAAGAGGGCAACGGCTGCTGAAAACTTTAAATCTTCTGAGGCACTTTCAATGGAACTATTGGTATCTTTTACTGTTTTTACAATCAGTTTGCTCACATCGCCATCGGGTTCTTTGTAGCGGAATCTTACAGTAAGCATTTCATCTGTATAATTCTGGTTGGTATGCTTAGTATATTTCAAGTTGTCTATATCTTTTAAGTATTTGCTTTTTACTCCTACTGGTATTATTTCATACAAAGCAGTAACCGTGTGGCCGCTACCCAATTCGCCAGCGTCTTTGGTGTCGTCTTTAAAATCTTCATCATTTAGCAAACGGTTTTCATAGCCTATCAATCTGTACGCTTGCACTTTGGCAGGGTTGAATTCCACTTGTATTTTTACATCTTTTGCAATGGTGTAAAGCGTACCAAAAAATTCTGTACCCAAAACTTTCTGAGCTTCTTGCATAGTGTCTATATACGCATGGTTTCCATTGCCTTTGTCGGCAAGGGTTTCCAGTTTGCTGTCTTTATAGTTACCCATACCGAAACCCAAACAGGTTAGGAATACACCGCTTTTACGTTTTTCCTCAATAAGGTCTTCCAT
>JAGQYZ010000327.1:5727-6880 GCA_020435865.1 Aequorivita sp.
TTTGTCTTTTTCCCTTAATTTATCGACCAATACATTTAGGGCAGCTTTTAGCAACGGCAATTTGTTAGGGTCTTCCATAGAGCCAGAAACATCTAATAGGAACACCAAGTTTGACGGCGGTACATTTTCCAGGGAAATATCTTTTCCCTTTAAACCAATCCGCACCAGCTTGGCATCTGCATTCCAAGGAGAGTTCACTATGTCTGCAGTTATGGAAAAGGGGTCTTTGCCTGTTGGCTGTGGATAGTTATAGGCAAAATAGTTTACCATTTCCTCAATCTTTACAGCGTCCTCTGGCACATGCTGCCCATTGTTTAGCATACGGCGAATGTTACTGTAGCCTGCCTTATCCACATCTATGGAAAAGGTGGAAAGTGGTGCGGTGCCAACGCTTTTAAAAATGTTTTCTTCAATACGGCCGTAAGATTCGTTATCTGAAACACGGTTTGAAAGATTAGACGACATACCTCTAATAACAATAGATGGTGCTGATCCTACATTACCATTTGTAACTTGAACTCCCGTTGCTTTGCCTTTTAATTTTCTTTCTTTTTTTGAAGTGGCATAGTTATCATTTCTTCTAACGCTATAACCCATTGCTTTTCTGATGGCATCGTTGTTTTCGGAATAGCCCGTAACAACAACTTCATCTAAAGCAGCAGCGTCAGGTGCCAAGGAAACATTGATACTGTTATTTGAACCAACCTGTACCTCTTGATTTACAAAGCCTATGTAAGAGAAAACCAATGTCTGCCCTATTTGTGCATTAATGGTGTACTTACCGTTAAAATCTGTTTGGGTGCCATTACTTGTTTTTTTAATAATAACGTTTGCTCCAGGCAACGGAAGTCCAGTGTCATCTGTTACTACTCCGCTAATGGTAATTGTTTGTGCGTGAAGCTGAAACCCCAGCAACGCAACTGCTAAAAATGTGAAAAGTGTTTTCATAATGTGTGGTTTGAGTGTTAAACTTGAAGTAAAACTACTGCACATAGCTGGGCTGAAAAACAAGGAATGAGGTAACAGCGGGTTTGGATGAGGGAAGTTGTTTGTTGTCGGTTGATTTTTTTTAGGCAACCTTTTTAGTGCTTTAAATTCCTTTAATTTTACCATTTTAAAATTTGTAGGAAAAAAGGCCTGTTTTCTTACATTT
>JAGQYZ010000328.1 GCA_020435865.1 Aequorivita sp.
ATCTGAAATTTTCTCTAATAATGGCCTCTCTTTCTGCCAGCTTAACGTACCAATGCTGTCTGTCCCGTTGGACATTAAATGCTCTAAATAATGAGCAAGTCCTGTATTATTAGAAGGATCATATGCCGAACCAGCCTTTACTGCTACAATGGAGTAAATTCGAGGTTCATCAAAGTTTTGGGCAAGATATACTGTAAGTCCATTTTTTAACGTATAAATCCTTGTATGAGTGGGATCATTCTCAAAAGTGACATACCGGTACCCGTTTTGATCTTTATGAATTTGAGGTTTTAATTCAATTAAATTAGAACTTTTTTGGGCATGAATTACCAAAATACCCAATAAAAACAAACAGACAAATATTGTCTTATCCTGATTAAAAAATTTTACATGTTTTGACATAAACTAAAGATTTAAATTAAAAAAGTGCCATCCTTTTACCACAATTGAATAGCAAAAAATGACACTTTACAATCAACAAACACCAACCACTATAACATTATACTCATAACAGTGCCACTAAAATTGACAAGCCAATTGCCAACAAATAGATTAAAACATATTTTATTTTTTTCTCAATCGGCATTTTATTATCAATTACTTTCATAAAGCCAATTTTAATTACTTAATTCCTTAACCATTTCTTGTGCTGATGGTAAATCCGGGTTAATAGACAATGCCTTTTTATAAGCTTCCAATGCAGCTTTATTATCATCTTTTTTCAATAAAATTTCCCCATAACTGTCCCAACAATTAGCCACTTCAGGAAATAATTCTGTATTGAGTTTTAGAATATCCAAAGCCTCCTCAAGTTTACCGTCTCCCATTAATTGATAGCCTAGATTATTAAGAATTCCATCTTTTGGATCATTTGGATAAAAATTTGAAGTAATTTCTTCAAAATTATCCTTTAAGTAGGTAATTCCTTTTGTTTTATAGGCATCATACGAAGCTAGTAGTGCGGGTAACTTAGGTGCAGGTGGTTCGTTTCCTTTTAAAATATCCACAATACCATCCGCAACTTTTTCAGCAACAGGTTCGTCCATATTGGCTAATACTATGATACTAAAATTCTCTTTTAGAAATTGAGCAATTACACTATTGTGCCCATTAGTGCCTCCAGCTAGATATTCTATAGAATTGGCCTTATCAAATGAAGGTATTAACCTCTTAAAATAACTATCTGTAGTTCTAATATTTTCAGGAATAAGTTTATTACCATAAAATAAGTTTTGGTAGAAGAGCAAGAGGTCTGATGGGGTACACCAGAAACCACCATCGGGCCTAGGTTCAGCCAATACGATTTCTGTATCTTCAATGCCATTGATTGTTTTCATATAACCAATGGTTCGATCTGGCTTGTTGAGGATGTCATTAAGATAAGTATTCTTCATTCCCAACGGCTCAACAATTCGCTCTTGTACATTTTGAATATAACTGTTACCCGTGATTTTTTCAATAATTGCACCAAGAAGTACATAACCAACATTGGAGTATTCACTGGCTGTCCCTGGTTGAAACAATAATTCTTGATTTTTAGCGATTTCCAAAATAGTTTCCATATTCTTTTTTGGATAAGGCAATTCTACATAATCCCAACTTTCATAATCCCCAAATCCTGAAGTATGGTCTGCCAACTCTCTAACTGTTATTTCAGACGCCCCTTGTTGGTTGAAATCCGATAGGTACGTAACCATTTTATCACCCCACTTTAATTTATCTTCAGCTATTAATTGTAGGACAATCACTCTCGTGAAATCCTTGTTCATGCTTCCAATGAGGTATTTGGTTTGAAGTGTGTTGGGTTGATTCCTATCTCGATTGGCCAATCCAAAGGCTTTGGAGTACAAAGGTTCACCATTTTGTGCAATTACTATCGCTCCAGAGAAAATATCAAGACTCTCATATTTTTGTATATAAGTGTCCACCTTATCGGATAAGATATCTTTATCAATATTCAATATGATCTTATTTTCTTGCGAAAGACATGAAGTCATTACAAAAAATAATATGAGGATTTTCAATTTTCCCATTACTGTTCTAATTTTTTAACAGCTTCCTGTGCCGAAGGAATATTTGGATTAATTGAGAGGGCTTTTTTATAAGCAGCTAAAGCTGCTTTTTTATCTCCTTTCTTCAACAAAGCTTCACCATAACTATCCCAACAATTACCAATATTTGGGAACAGCTCTGTGTTTAATTTAAACATATCAATGGCTTTATTTGTCTCTCCAGAAAACAAAAGATTATACCCAATATTATTTAACAACATATCCTTAGGCTCCATCATGGAAAAATCAGCACTCAATTCTTCAAAATGTTGTTTCACATAGGCAATCCCATTTTTTTCATAAGCACTGTATATATTTTGAAGAACAGGCAATGAAGGCTTCTTAGGTTCTTTTCCATTTAAAATGTTATAAATTCCAGTTGCTAATTGCTCAGCAACTGGCTCATCCATGTTTGCCATTACTATGATTGTTTGATGATTTTGAATATCATTCAAAGCAACAGCATTGGCACCCTCAAACCCACCAGCTATTGGAATGGCTCCCCCTTCTTTTTTTAGCTTTTGGAGAAATGGATAAAAATCATCGTATTTAAATGCCTCGGGTTTTACCAATTTATCACTAAACAAGTATGCCTCCAT
>JAGQYZ010000329.1 GCA_020435865.1 Aequorivita sp.
ATCTTCACAATTTTGGAAGTTTCCAATACAAAAATTGAACTTGTTGAGCTCAAAGTTATCCACGAGAATTAGATTTTGAACATTTCCACAATTTTTTCAATTTACTTTTTTATTAATGCAGGGAAAATGGTATTTTCGCCACCTAAATAATCTAAAAAACAAATCCTCTAAAACCTTGATTAACATTAAGGGATAAAAGGAATTCACAACCAAAAGCCCTTTCATCTGGCAAAAAAGATACAAAGGGAAATAAATTTAAACATCAAATGGCAATCTTAAACAGTATTAGAAAAAGAGGAATTTTCCTTATCCTTATTATTGCACTGGCACTTTTCGCCTTTATTTTAAGTGATGTGTTAACCAAAGGTAACCGTGGCTCAAAGGGACAAGACACAATTGCAACCATTAATGGTACAGACATTTCCAGACAGAGTTTTATGGAAGAAGTGGAAGCTACACAACGTAACTTAGGGCCAAACGGAAACACTACACAAGCTATGAATATGGTTTGGGACCGTGAACTGCGCAGTACTATTATGGACGAGCAGATTGAAAAAGCCGGACTTACCGTTGAAAAAGCACAAATTGACAATGCACTTAAGACTTCTTTGGCCAAAAATCCAACTTTTTTGAATGATGCAGGACAAGTAGATGAAGGAAAAATACAGGAATACATTGCTAGCATTAAAGTTTCCTCCCCAGAAATGTATAAACAATGGCTTAAGTTTGAAGATCAAACAGCAGATGGTGTGCTTCAAGCCACATATAATAATATGATAAAAGGCGGGCTTCGTGCTACTATCGCCGAAGGTGAACAAGAATATCATTTTCAGAACGACAACTTGAACTTTCAATATGTGATGGTTCCTTACAGCAAAATTGCTGATGAAGATGTAAAGGTTTCTGACGAAGAAATTAAAAAATACGTTGCTGCACATCCCAACGATTTTCAAGTGGAGCCACAAGCAGATATCCAATATGTATTTTTCGCTGAGAAACCATCTGAAGCCGATACAAAGGAAGCAAAAACAGCAATCGCTTCTTTGTTAAACGACAAAGTTGAATATAACCAAGACACAAAAACAAACGATACTATTGCAGGGTTTAGAAATACAAAAGATTACGAAGAATATGTAAACGCAAATTCCGATGTTCCTTATTATGACCGTTGGATGTTCAAAAAAGACCTTCCGCAGACAGTTGCAGATACGCTTATCAATTTGAAAAAAGGAGATATCTATGGACCCTATAAAGTAGAGGACGCCCTTTATATTTCCAAAGTTATGGATACTAAGAAAATGCCCGACTCTACAGAATCCAAACATATCTTGATTCGTTATGTAGGCACAATGCGTGCTCCTGAAACTATTACAAGAACCAAGGAAGAAGCAAAAAAATTGGCCGATAGTATTTTGAATGTTGTAAAAAAAGACAAATCAAAATTTGCTGATCTTGCTTCAAAATTTTCTGATGACAGCTCCAAAGACAATGGTGGAGATTTAGGTAGTACAACTCCTGGAAGAATGGTTCCTCCTTTTGACGATTTTATCTTCAACAATCCAACAGGCACAATCGGTCTTGTTGAAACCGATTTCGGCTTTCACGTAGTTGAAGTGGGCAAGCAGTCTGGTGCAAAACCAACCATTAAACTAGCAACGGTTGTTAAAAACATTGAACCGTCTGACAAAACAATAAACCAAGTATTTTCAGATGCATCAAAATTTGAAGTTGCTGTTTTAGATGGTGATTTTACAGAGTTGGCAAAAGCGCAAAATCTGGAATTGAAACCCGTTAACAAAATGGGGAATATGGATTCAAACATTCCAGGAATAGGTCAAAACCGAACTATAGTTAACTGGGCTTTCAACGAAGATACTAAAGTAGGCGACAGCAAACGTTTTAGTGTCCCTGACGGTTATGCTATTGCACAGCTTACCCGCAAAAACCCTAAGGGTCTAATGAGCGTTGAAGAAGCTTCTGCTAAGGTAACCCCAATTTTACGAAATGAGAAAAAAGCTAAAAAAATTCAAGAATCAATAAAAGGAACAAGTCTTGAGGAAGTTGCTGCAAGTCAAAACGTTGTTGTGCAAACCGTCACTGGAGTTACTATGGCAAATCCCCAAATAGCTTCAACTAGCGAACCAAAAGTAGTTGGCATGGCTTTTGGAACCAAACCTGGAGAGACAACACCATTGGTTAATGGTAGTAATGGTGTTTACAAAGTAAAAGTGACTGCGTTCAATCCAGCACCTAAATTAGAGTCGTATGTAAACTTTACAAACCAATTGAGCTCCAAAGAGGCTCCGAGCGCTCCGAGCCAAGTTTTCAACGCCCTTAAAAAGAAAGCAACTATTGAAGATAACCGCGCTAATTTTTATTAGTAGGTCTACAAATAAAATTACTATTGAAAAGCCTTAGTGTAGAAATTTTCACTAAGGCTTTTCTTATAAAGTCATTTCGGAATACCTTAAAAAATAGAAAAATATCCCTTATTTTTAAGGGATTTTTTATTTAAAGAGATATTATGAATAACAACGAAATTATAAAAGCACTTGAAGAAAAATATATAAACCTTGGCGAAAATCCCGAAACATATTTAAAAGGTTTACTTCAGGCAAAACCCATTAATTATTGGGATTATATTCAAGTGGATACCTTGCTTTCACTTCAAAAAACACGAACTGATTTTAAGGATGAAGAAATATTCGTAATGTACCATCAAATAACAGAGCTTACATTGAAAATGATGATTCACGAAATAAAACAACTTTCCGAAGGCGAAAATTTGTCTGAAGAAATTTGGCTTACAAAATTGGATAGGCTAAAAAGATATACCCGAATGCTCATTACTTCTTTTGATATAATGAAAGATGGCATGAGCTATAATGATTACAATATTTTTAGAGCTACACTTACCCCAGCCAGTGGCTTTCAAAGCGCACAGTTTCGCATTTTGGAAATTTATTGCACTCGGGTCGAAAATCTCGTAAATGCACAGGGAAAACAACGTTTGCCCAAAAATCCAGACATTAATGACTATTTTGAAAATATATATTGGAAAGATGCCGGATACAACAGAAGAACAGGAAAAATGACTCTAACACTACGACAATTTATTGAAAAATATGAAGCAGATTTTAAGCAACTTTCAAAAAAATTAAAAGGTAAAACTTTGGAAGAGCGCATTTCACAAATTGAAAACCCTTCGGAAGAACTAAGAGAAAAACTAAAACAGTTTGACCATTTTTATAATGTTGCCTGGCCCTTGGTTCATTTAGACACTGCAAATCATTATTTAAACAGCAAGGGTGAAAACAAAGCCGCCACTGGAGGTTCTGAATGGCAAAAGTACCTGCACCCAAAATATCAACAACGCAAATTTTTTCCGGAGCTTTGGTCAAAAACCGAAAAAGAACATTGGGGAGAATAGACACTTTAATGGATTCACAAAAATGGACATTAAAATAAAAAGAGTTTATGAAGAAGCCTCCAAAAATGATGGATATAGAGTTTTAGTGGATAGAATTTGGCCGAGAGGTGTAAGCAAAGAAAAAGCAAAATTAGACGATTGGATAAAAGAGATTGCCCCCTCAACAGAACTTCGAAAATGGTTTGATCATAAAGAAAAGCGGTTTTCAGAATTTTCAAAAAAATACATAAATGAGCTAAATGAGCATTCTGAATTAGTTGAAGAATTGTTAAACAAAACCAAAGAAAAACGCCTCACTCTTCTCTATGGTGCCAAAGATGAATCACACAATCAGGCTGTGGTCCTAAAAAAATTTCTGGAAGACCAGTAAATTCTTTTTATTTAAACCTTTTTTTTATTTTTAATACATTAATCAACCATTGAAAATTATATTGAAGTATCTAATCACCCTTTTTATAATCGGCTTTTCATTTACCGCAAAATCACAAATACTTAACGCAGAATCCCTTCGTAAGGTAACAGACACCTCAGGTTTCTCAGGTTCTGCAAGTCTTGATTTTTCATTAAAAAGAGATCTAAATGATTATTTGGGTTTTAGTAGCAGCATCCATATTCAGTATAAAATGAACGCACATTTAGTGTTGCTGAAAAACGATATTGAATTACAGAATATTGAAGGTAATAAATTTGAAAACGCCGGAATTACACATCTTCGCTACAATTATCGTTTCCACCCACGTATTGCTTGGGAAGTTTTTACACAGGGACAATATAACAAGGTTTCAAAAATAGAATTTAGAGGTCTTTTGGGAACCGGTCCACGCTTTAAATTGACCACTTCCGAAAAATACAAATGCTACTTTGGCACACACATAATGTATGAATATGAAGAACTCAGTGATGGTATAACGCACATCCAAAGAGATTTTAGAAGCACATCCTATCTTTCTTTTAGTTTATACCCTACAAAAACCTTAAGTATTATAAGCACTACGTATTATCAGCCTAAATTAAAGAATTTTGGAGATTACCGCGTTTCCAATCAAAGTTCATTATTAATCGATCTTTTTAAAAATTTCGCTTTTAAAACATCGTATACTTTTATTTACGATGAAACCCCCGCCATTGGTATACCTAACTCACAATACAGTTTGGAAAGTGGTTTTGTTTATTCTTTTGATTAAATTGTTAAACTTTCGTAAGTATTCCTTATTTTGAAGGACTACTTGCCTATATTTACGCTAATTGAAAAAACCAAAATCACTAAAATTCCGTAACTATACTTAAACCTAATTATATGGCTACAAATAATTATTATGACCCTGCTGATCTAAAAAAATTTGGAAATATTACGCAATGGGGCAAAGAGCTTGGCGAAAAATTTTTTGAATACTATGGAAAAGTTTTTGAGGAAGGTGCGCTCTCTGCTCGTGAAAAATCACTAATTGCCCTTGCAGTTGCCCATACAGAAATGTGCCCATATTGCATTGATGCGTACACCAAAGACGGCCTACAACGTGGTATAACAAAAGAAG
>JAGQYZ010000330.1:0-733 GCA_020435865.1 Aequorivita sp.
CTGCAAAGAAACCACTTTTTTCGTGATTTTTCAAAATTAAAATTTTATATGCTTGAATTGCTTTTTTATAATTCTTTTGTTGCAAATATACTTTCGCCAAAGTCTCCGTCATTAGTGCCTCGGAGGTTTGTTGAAAAGATGGAAGTGGACTTTTTGGTTCTTCTTTTTGGGTTTTATTTTCTACTTCTTGAGGAATTATTTTTGGACGTTCTTGGATAAATTTATCTATCAATTCAAATTTTCGATCTTTTTCCTCCTGCGCCAAGGCTTCAGATGTGGTTTCCTCTTTTGAGATTTCTTCCGAACGCTCAATGGGCTTCGCTTTTGTAAGTTTTAACCATTCTGAGAAGGAGTGTGTGTCATTTTTGGTAAACTCCAAAGGTTTGTCAGGTTGTAATATTTCCGTAGGTTTTTCTTCTTTTTTTTCAACCAAATTAGTGACAGATTCAACTTTTCTTTGGAAAAGCTCCGGGTTCAAAATATCCTCAGCTTTTTGCATTTCGGCTTTTAACTGCCTTTCAATTTCAATATTAACTTGTTCCGAAACATTTTCAGAAAATACTTTTATTTCATCAACTGAAGTGTCGTGTTGAAGTATTGTCTGCGAAATTTCATTCTGAATAAATTTTTCCGAAGTGATGTATTCAAACAAAATATCGCGATCTGTGGTGTGTGCTGCAGTAAGTTTTAAAGCATCGTTGTACAGAAAGCTATCTTGATTTTTTAGACCTTT
>JAGQYZ010000330.1:830-2125 GCA_020435865.1 Aequorivita sp.
AGTAAATATGTAAAATTTGAAGTGTTCAATATATTACCAATTTGCAAGCGATTTGTTAAAAATATCCTGTGTCAATCGTTCAAAAATAATATCAACGGCAGCGTCGAGTGCTGAGCCTGTTAATTGTGTTGTTCCCGGATAATCATAATAAAAACTGAACGGTTGCTCAAAATCCTTCAGAGGCTCTTTAGTATTGTAAAAGCGGACGTTAATACTTATGGTAAGTCTATTCTGGGCTGCTGTGCTGTTAGAAGTTGCTGTGATGGGCGCAATGTAATATTGCGTTATTTCACCTTCGTAAACCAAATCGCCATTATTGTTTACAAGATCCAAACTGGTTTGATTTAGCAATAAATCTTGTAATTTTTGGGTGAAATCGCGCGCAATTCCAGGTTCAACAATAGGGGCGTTATTCTGAAAATAGTTAACCTGAACCGTTTTGGTAGTGCTGTAATTTATATCTGCCCCAGTAAAGGAGTATGGCCCACAACCATTCAAAGAAAATGCAGCGATCGCAATTAAAAAGATTGAAAATATTTTTGGCATCTACGTTATTTTGATTTTTTGCTCACTACTAACTAAAGATCGTACTGCTTTATCTTCCTATACAAAGTCCTTTCAGAAATGCCCAACTCATCCGCTGCATCCTTTCGTTTTCCTTTGTATTTTTCAAGTGATTTTTTGATGAGTTCTAATTCTTTTTGATGAAGTGAAAGGTTTTCTTCTTCTTCAATTTCCTCTGCGTATTCGTATTTGTCTTTTCTGGTTTCTGAAGCACTTTCGGGAATACTGAAAACTGCTACGTCGGTTTGCTCATCATGGTTTTCTTCTTCAATTATTGAAGCTAATTCCTCTTCGGCTTCATTTTCATCGGCATATATTTTATTGATAAGCGAAGAATTTTCCTCTTTCACTTTAGCTGCATTACCAGTTTTCATCAATTCCAAAGTAAGCTTTTTCAAATCATTTACATCGCGTTTCATGTCAAAAAGTACTTTGTATAGAATTTCACGTTCACTACTGAAATCACTTTCGGCCTTTTTGGCGTTTATAATTGCAGGAAGGTTACTGCCCATATCTGGCAAATAATGCTTTAAAGTTTCGTATGTAATCTCACGATTTTGCTCTAAAACTGAAATCTGCTCGGCAACGTTCCGCAACTGGCGGATGTTTCCGCTCCAGCGGTATTTCAACAATAAATCTGTTGCCTGATCTGTCAATCTAATTGTTGGCATTTTGTATTTCTGGGCAAAATCTGCCGCAAATTTCCGGAAAAGTAAATGAATATCTTCTCT
>JAGQYZ010000331.1 GCA_020435865.1 Aequorivita sp.
TAAAAACTTTGATTGGCTGCCCTTTACCAAATAGCCCACCGCCCCTTGCCGTAAGGCCGAAAAAACAAGTTCGGATTCTTCGTGAACTGTAAGCATTGCAATATTCAGCTCTGGTTGCAGTTTTTTTAATTTAGGAATTGCTTCAATACCGTTTATTCCTGGAAGGTCAATATCAAGCAATAGTACATCAGGGTGGTGCTCCTTTAAATTTTCCAAAGCAGCTTCGGCAGAAAAAAAGGTGCCTGTAACGCTGAAACCCTCAGCATTGTTCAAAACTTGCTGAAGTGATTTCAAAATCAAGGCATCATCTTCTACAATGCAAATTTTTATGGCAGGTAGTGTACTCATTTAGTTTTCAGAAAGATACCAACTTTTATTGTTTTATCAATTACCCAAGCGGGTAGTTTCTAATGTTAGTGTAAGCTTGGTTCCCCCATTTGTTTCCGACTTTATTTTCAACGCACCACCTAAGGCTTTTGCACGCTCTCGCATGTTGTTGAGACCATTTCCACTAGAAATTTCTTCATTATTAAAGCCTTTTCCATTGTCTTCTAATATAAGTTGCAGCATACCTGGCTTAGACTTAACTTTAAAATTGATAAGGGTAGGTTTTCCATGTTTAATGCTGTTGTTTATAGCTTCTTTGAGAATTAAAAGCAAGTGACGTCTTTCAGACATATTTAATTCTTTTGCCTTTAGATTTTCTGAAATATTTTCAGATTTAAATTGAATGTTTCCATATTCGCAGAAGGTGCCAGCAAATTCGGTAAAACGGCTAAGTGTGTCAAATGCATTGTCTTTACTTGGGTCTAGCGTCCAAATAAAATCGCGCATTCCACTATTGAGTTCTTGTAAATTACTGTCTATTTGTGAAAGGTATTCTTGCATTTCAGAGTTTTCTTCGGCATTTATTTTAGCTAATTCTGTAATGAGTGCAATTCGTGTAATTCGTGTACCAGCTTCATCGTGAAAATCTTGTGAACTTCTTTTTCTAAAAATATCTCGCTCTTGTGCACGTGCTAATTCCAATTTCCGTTCTTGCTGTAACCGCAATTTTAGTAATAGATAAATACTTCCAGCAATTAATAAGGCATATAACATATAGGCCCACCAACTCAGATACCACGGTGGTAACATGACAATTTGTAATTGTATATTTTCACTCCAAACACCATCGTTATTTGATGCTTTTGCTAGCAATGTATAGTTGCCAGGATCTAGGTTTGAACGAGTAATTATAGGATTGTCAGACTCAACCCAATCAGCATCAAAGCCTTCTAGTTTATAGGCGTATTTCGTGTCTTCTGGTAGTGTGAAGTTGATGGCTTCTATAGTAAAAGAAATAATTTTATCAGATGGATTTAGCGTAATTTTGTCCAAATAGGCAATGTTTTTTGAAAGCGTAGTTTCTTTATTTTTTTGGGCTACTATTGGAACAGGCATATTTAAAATCCTAAAATCTGTAAAGGCCACCTTAGGGGCAAAGGGGTTCTTATATATTTTGGAAGGTTTAAAACGCACAACTCCGTGGGTTCCTCCAAAATAGATAGTACCATCCTTGGTTAACGCACCCGAATTGTGATTGAATTCAAAATTGAAGGTGTTTAATATTTTTTTATAAGGAGTTGCCTTGTTTTGTAGTGTATTGATTTTGGTAATTCCGTTGCCTGTGCTTATCCAATATTCTTCTGGTTTTGTTTGAATGATTTTAGACGCAAAATTACTGGACATTCCATTTTCTATAGTGTATTTTGTGTGTTTTGGGTTGTTTGAAGTTAGTAGTTCTTCCATATTTGGAAAATGAAAAACTCCAGCCTCGGTTGATAGCAAAGCACTATTTCCGCTAAAGCAATAATCGTTTACCACTTTAAGATAAAAAGCGGTGTCACCTTTAATTTTTTTGAAGCTTTTTTCTGAAGAAGGGTCTTTTAAAATCGCCCCTCCAAGATTGTAATTACCAAGCCAAATCCTGTTTTTTGAATCCTTTTCGAGTGTAACGACATAATCTTTTGAAGCCATTTCGGGATTTTGATCTTCATAAAGAAACTGACGTGCATTTTTGTCGCTATCAAAACTTATTATTCCTGCACTATGAGTAGCGAGCCAAGTGATATT
>JAGQYZ010000332.1 GCA_020435865.1 Aequorivita sp.
ATAACAGCAATCCGACCAACAATTTCATCCTTTTTATAGGCCAAATAATACCAAGCTTCAGCATTTTTAAAAACTGGATTTTTTGCAGTATCCAAAGTTTCCATTTCATCCTTAATCAAGGATGGAACCCAATATTTACTGTCTTTATATAGTTTAAAAGGAAAAGTGACAAATTTTTTAAGATCACTTTTAGAGGTTAGTTGTTTTACTGTAATCATACACAAAATGTTATTATTCGCCGTCTTCATCCAAGTTTAATATATCTTGGCGTCCTTGTTTTTTACCTTTTGCTTTTTCTTTCTTTTTCTCTTCTTTCTTTTCCTCTTTAATTTCTTTGTCTTCTAAATATTCATCTTTGTCGTGCATATCAAAACGATACGCAACTCCAACGCGGCCATAAAACTTTGAAGGAGTATCCTTAAAACCATAGGTTAGCGAAAGGTCGACTTGAAAATTTTCATTAACTAGTGTAGCAGCCCCGCCACGAAGCAATTGGTCTGAATAGAAGTCACTTTTAAAACCTTGGTTTTCAAGAAAAACAGAGAACCAGCGATTGGTAGCATGCGTTAGCGTTACAATATAGCCATAAGTCGGAAAATCTGTAGTAACTCGATCAACAATTATATTGGTAACAAACACCCAGCCGCCCATAAAATTGTTTTGGGTTGAAAGCACAAATTTTGGGCTGATTTTGGCTTCTGTTTCGGGGGTGAAGGGATTGTCTGCAAAGTCAAAATTGGCACCTGCATAGACTGAAATTGCTGGAATTAAGTCTGACCATTGGTTTTTATGGTTTGCATTCCAACTATACAGATTTGGGCCTTTCAACTCACGTTTTCTATATGGGTCATAAATAAGATATTTTCCGCCAAGGGTATTGCTTTTGAAATTTGAAAGACTGTATTCCCTTGCTGTTGTAGAGCGGTTGTCAGTAACTTTGTTTGATTGAAACTCACCCATAAGGCTCACTTCCAGGCGTTCTTTCCAAAAACCATAACGAATGGAATAGTCTATTGCCAAACCGTTGGTTTCGGTTTCAAGAAGATTGTGTTTCTCTTTTCCGTAACTGATACCTGATTCAACCTGAAGCACATTGGTACCTACAGAAAACGCACCTTGCGATACGCCAGGCCGATTGGTATTTATCATTTCAGTATATTGAGCCGATACGGTTGAAAAGGAAATAGTGCACAGCAGAAATAGAAAGGGAAGTCTGATATTCATGGAAAGTTGGGTTTAGTTCAAAGATATAAGATTTTACCATTTATTTAATAGTCAACATTCGTCTTTTTCTTCATCAATCCTTATTTTTGAAAAGAATTTTACAATTATGATGACATTCCTAAAAACGATATTAATCGTTCTTCTGGTATATTTAGGGCTTAAGTTTTTATTTAGACTCGCCACTCCTTATCTAATGCGCTATATATCGAAAAAAGCTGGACAGCAGTTTGAGCAATTCTTCGGAAATAATTCAAATATGAATAATCAGCGTGAACCAGAAGGTAGTATTACAATAGATAAAAACCCGTCCCGAAATTCCCAATCCAACAAAAATGTTGGAGAATATGTGGAATATGAAGAGGTGGATTGATGAAAATTGAGGCTCAAAGATTTCCTATATTTGTTATAGGTTTTTAAAGCATCCTTCAATATTTCTTGCTCGTTTCTTGCATATTTTTGCTAATTTCCCCACTTCATATTCACAAGCTCAGTTATGCAGTCCAACTATAAAAAATTTCTTCCCCATTTAGTTGTTTTCGTTTTATTTATTATTGCCTCCTTGGCTTATTTCAATCCAGTTTTGCAGGGCAAGAAAATATTCCAAAGTGATATTGTTCAGTACACCGGAATGGCAAAGCAGCAAAATGATTTTCGCAAAGCAACTGGAGAAGAAACCTATTGGACTGATGCAGCTTTTGGCGGAATGCCAACCTATCAGCTAGGTGCGAAATACCCAAACAATTACATAAAACAACTCGATCTGGCCATCCGTTTCTTACCACGTCCTGCAGATTATCTATTCCTTTATTTTATAGGGATGTACATACTGTTTTTGGTGCTGAAAGTAGATTATAAACTTGCGTTTCTTGGTGCTTTGGCGTTTGGTTTTTCAACGTATTTAATAATTATTTTAGGTGTTGGGCACAACGCAAAAGCCCACGCCATAGCCTATATGCCTTTTGTTTTAAGCGGAATTTTTCTCACTTTCCGCGGAAAATATCTTTGGGGCTTTTTGCTGTTAACGGTTTCAATGGGATTGGAATTGGTGGCAAACCACTTCCAAATGACTTATTATTTGATGCTTTTGGT
>JAGQYZ010000333.1 GCA_020435865.1 Aequorivita sp.
CACAGATAAATCCCAAAAGACAAATTCCAAATCACAAATAAATCTCAAAAGACAAATTCCAAATCACAAATAAATCCCAAAAGACAAATTCCAAATCACAGATAAATCCCAAAAGACAAATTCCAAATCACAAATAAATCTCAAAAGACAAATCCCAAAAAACAAATAAACTCCAAATTACAAGTTCCAAATAGCAAATAAATTCCAAAACTCAAAAAGCAAACTAACTTTGATTTCCGAACCTTCAAATAATAAACCCTATGACCTTGAAGAGCGGACTTTCTTATTTGCAAAAGATATTCGTGTCTTTATTAAAAATTTAAGAATGACAATTGCCAACATTGAAGATTCTAAGCAATTGATTAGATGTTCTGGTTCAATAGGTGCAAATTATATTGAAGCTAATGAAGCGTTGAGAAAAAAAAGATTTTCAGTTTCGTGTTAAAATTAGTAGAAAGGAAGCAAAGGAAAGTGTTTATTGGTTAAGATTGATAGCAGAAACAAATGAATTGCAAAATGAAAAAGAAGTTAGAGATTTAATTCAAGAAGCCATCGAACTAAAAAAAATTCTTTCAGCTATTATTGATAAATCTTAAATTAGGGTTATACTCTTTGTTTGATTTTTCTTTTTTTTGAATTTTGCTTTTTATTTGTGATTTGGAATTTGTGATATTTGATTTCATTGTTGTTATTTGTGATTTTATTATATCCTACTGTCCCTTTTTCTTTTTATGAAGCATCTTTTAATCTTACTCGTTTTAACAATTAATGCTTCGGTATTTGCCCAAACCAAAGTCAGTGGTGTCATTAAAGACAGCTCTGATTATCCGGTTGCCTTTGCCAATGTAATTTTTAAGGATTCGCAAGAAGGAACTATTTCTGATGAAAATGGTCGTTTTTATTTGGAAAGTGACAAAACCTACAAAACCGTTGTTTTTTCATTTATTGGGTATGCTACCAAAGAGGTTGAACTCACTTCGCGAAGCAACTACAATATGGAGGTGGTACTGGAGGAAAGTGCCGATGCACTGGACGAGGTAGTTGTTTACAGCGGGAAAACTTCAAAAAAGAACAATCCAGCCATTGATATTCTTCGCAAGATATGGGAAAACCGCAGGGAGAACGGTGTTAAAAAGTTTAAGCAGTACCAGTACGATAAATACGAGAAGCTTGAATTTGACTTAAACACTATTGACAGTGCCCTTATAAAAAGTAGAATTTTTAAAGGAATGGAATTTGTTTTTGACCAGACCGACACTTCAAATGTTACGGGGAATACTTACTTGCCCATTTTTATAAACGAAGCTGCTTCAAAAGTGTATGGCGATAATTTGCTTAATGAAGAAAAGGAGATATTACAAGGAAACAAAAATTCTGGGTTCGAGAATAATCAAACCCTTATCGCTTTTGTAAAAGATCTTTACAGTGAATATGATGTTTATGACAACTATTTGAAGTTTTTTGACAAAGCTTTTACAAGCCCATTATCCAAAACTGGAATTGATGTTTACAATTATGTATTGCGAGACAGTGCCTACCGAGACAATAAGTGGTGTTATAACATTGTGTACTACCCGCGCCGAAAAAACGAACTGACTTTTAAAGGTGATTTCTGGGTGAATGATTCCACTTGGGCTATTAAAGAAATTAATTTACAAGCTTCCAAAAGTGCAAACTTAAACTGGGTGCGCGATGTTTATATTGAACAGGAATTTGATGTGCTTAACGATTCCATCTTTTTGATAACACGCGATTATTTTATGAGCGATTTCAGTTTTCAAAAAAAGGAAGCTGCAAAGGGAGTTTACGGCAAGCGCACCACTTTGTATGATAATTATTCTTTTGATATTCCGAAGGATAAAAAATTCTATAATGAACAAGTGGACCCTTATCAATATGAAATCTACAACCGACCGGACGAATTTTGGGACAAGAACCGGATGGAAAAGTTGAGCAAGGATGAAAAGGGTGTATATAAAATGCTGGATACTCTAAAAACTGTCCGGCGTTTCAAGGCATTGTATAACATTGGTGCTACGTTGGCGAGTGGGTATTACGAAGTGAACAATTTTGATGTTGGCCCCGTATTTTCAGTTTTTGGATTTAATGAAGCTGAAGGAATGCGTATACGTTTGGGTGGTCGCACCTATTTTAGTCAAAATGACCCATGGCGACTGGAAGGTTTTGGAGCTTATGGTTTTAAGGACGATCGGTTTAAATATGGCATTTCTGTCAAGTGGCTTTTGGACAGAAAGTCGCGGCTTACGGTTTTTGGAGGCAATCGGCGCGATGTGGAACAAACAGGTGCCAGTCTTACCAATAGTACAGATGTTTTGGGACGAAGTTTGGCTTCTTCCTCACTGTTGTCTGTTGGCTCCAATAACAGGCTTTCGCGAATAAACCTCACAACAATAGGGTTTGACATTGAGCCCTGGAAGAATTTTATTGTACGCCTTACAAGTTCTTATAGAACTTTAGAATCTGCAACGGATACATTTAGTATTGACTATAAAATACTAGAAGATGGTGTTTTTACGGGAGAAACGAAGAGCGAACTAAAACAAGCAGAAATACAATTGGGATTTTTATATACGCCTGGAAGAAAAACTTCTGGTTATGGCGTTGAACGAACGGTTATAAATGATGGCGACTTTCCGTCTTTCTATGCGGGCTATAGTTATGGATTAAAAGGTATTATGGGAGGGGATTTTGAATATAAAAAGATACAGGCGCTTTACACCCAGCCATGGAACATTGGTGGTATTGGCCGATTGTATTCCACGATTGAAGTGGGAACGACCATTGGTGCTGTGCCACTAAGTTTATTGAATCCTATTCCAGGAAACCAGACGTATTTTAGTTTATATAACAGTTTTACCCAATTGGATTACTATGAATTTGTGAGTGATACCTACGGCACGCTTCACTTGCAGCATAACTTTGGAGGTCGTATTTTTTCACGGATTCCTTTACTTCGAAAACTTGATCTGCGCGAGGTGGTTGGTTTTAGAGCTGTTTATGGAACTATTTCACAAGAGAACAAAGACCTTAATGCGTCCAACATAGTTTACCAAGCCCCTGAAAATATATATTGGGAATGGAGTGTAGGTGTTGGCAACATCTTCCGTATTTTTAGACTTGATTTTAACTTTAGAGGAAATTATCTGGACCATCCAGATGCCCGACGTTTTGGGATTACTGGGGTTTTTGGCTTTACCTTTTAGGGGTTCTTACTGTTTTATTTAACTGCTTTTTTTTTTTTTGCTTAGGAACTATTGAATAAATAGGTAGGTTTTTATTTGTTTGATATTTATTTAATACGCTATACACACGCTATATATACGCTTTAAAATTGCTATATATACGCTATATATAATTATAAAATTGTATTTTAGATTCTCTAAATCAATAATTATGGCTAGGCAAGTTGGAATAATACCTTTAACTGGGACTTTGAAAGGGATTAATTTTTATGTTAGGGAAGGTGCCCCTCTTGCGCGAAAAGGTGGCGGTGGGTTTAATAGTGATGCTATCAAGAATAAACCGAAGATGGTTCGCGTTCGGGAGAATGCGAGTGAGTTTGGGCATTGTAGTAGTGTTAAAAAACACTTTCGGCTTTCTTTACGTCCTTTTTTGTGTATTCGGAAGGATGGGAAGCTTCACGGGCGGATGATGCAACTATTTATGAAATTGAAAAATATGGATCGTATTAACGATCGTGGGCAAAGAAGGGTGGGGCCTGGAATGGATACGGAGGCTGGGAAGCAGTTGTTGCGGAATTTTGTTTTTACGCCAGATTGTGATGTGTTTGGAATTATGGGGGCTGCTGGAAATTATGATTTTGTGACGGGAACTTATAGTGTGTCAAATTTTGATGTTAAGCATGTTTGGTTTCCTAAAGGGGCGACGCATTTGGCACTGACCCTTGGGTTGTTGCATTTTAATTTTGAGACTATGGAGCAGGAATTGAAACTTAGTGCGCCCTTGTATCTTGATAAGGAATTTACAGGCACTTCTATTAGCTTAAGCGTTGGTACTCCTTCGGTTTCTGGTGTGGCTGTGGCTGTTTTGGGAATGAAGTTTTATGAGGAGGTGAATGGGGTTTATTATATTTTTAGGAGTGCGAAGGCAGTTGGGGTTGAAGTTTTGGGGGTTTGGGGTTGAGTTTTTCGGTTGTCGGTTGTCGGTTGTCAGTTTTCGG
>JAGQYZ010000334.1 GCA_020435865.1 Aequorivita sp.
ATTTATCACAGAATGCCAAAACCAGAAATTGGTTCCGTAGGTGCAACCTTTGCAGAAAGTGAAGTTCGCCATCACGACGCCTATTCACATTTATTAGAAATTTTAGGCCTAAATGAAGAATTTAAAGACCTAAAGAAAAAACCAGTGATTATGATGCGGGTTCACTATTTGGAAACCGCACTTAAGAACGCCAAAAGTGAAGACAATAAGGAGTACGCAGAATCTATTTTACTTTTCTCTCTTTTCATTGAACATGTTTCATTGTTCTCACAATTTTTAATCATTATGGCTTTTAATAAGCATAAAAACATGCTTAAAGGAATTTCGAATGTTGTAGAGGCCACCTCAAAAGAGGAGCAAATTCACGGTGATTTCGGAATTGATGTTATCAAAATCATCAAAGAAGAAAATCCAGAATGGTTTGATGAAGGCTATAACAGTATGATCCAAGAAATATGTAGAGAAGCCTTCACGGCCGAAAGCAGACTTGTAGATTGGATTTTTGAGGATGGAGAACTTGACTTCCTCCCAAAGGCCGTAGTATATGAATTTATAAAAAACCGCTTCAACAATTCGCTTGAAAGCATCGGAATAGAAAAAATATTTGAGGTAGACCAAAACCTTTTAACGCAGACCGAATGGTTTGATGATGAAATTATCGGCACCAAACATGGCGATTTCTTCGTAAAACGCTCTATCAATTACAGTAAAAGAACCCAAAGTATAACCAGTGATGACCTTTTTTAAATGAACGAACTAAACCAACACCTCGACACACAAACTTCAAAAACAGTTTCTGATAAAAACAACCTTGTAAACGCTCGAAAGGAAGCGCTCCATACTATTGGAGAAAAAAAAGCTAAAGGCTTTGAATGGCTTACAGAGCACAGCCGTAATTTTTTAGCTTCCGGATATTTATCATCAGGCGTAACTGCTGAAGAACGCATTCGCGAAATTGCCGATAGAGCCGAAAAAATATTGGGCATATCTGGTTACTCAGATAAATTTTATAATTATATGTCTGAAGGGTTTTTCTCTTTGGCATCTCCGGTTTGGTCTAATTTCGGAAAAGAAAGAGGGCTTCCTATTAGCTGTTTTGGGTCGCATATTGATGACGATATGGGTAATATTCTTTACACCCAGTCTGAAATTGGTATGATGTCAAAACTTGGAGGTGGAACCTCAGGATATTTCGGGAAAATCCGGCATCGCGGAGCTGAAGTAAAAAACAATGGGCAAGCTTCTGGTGCAGTTCATATCATGCAGTTATTTGAGTCTATGGTTGATGTTGTTAGCCAAGGCTCTGTTAGACGTGGGCGCTTTTCACCATACCTGCCAGTTGAGCATCAAGATATAATGGAGTTTTTAGAAATTGGCACCGAAGGAAACCCTATTCAAGAACTAACTCATGGTGTTACTGTTACCAACCAATGGATGGAAAAAATGGTTGCTGGCGATGAAGAAAAACGCGCTATTTGGGCAAAAGTGCTTCAACGTAGAGGCGAAATGGGTTATCCGTATATTTTCTTTAAGGACAATGCCAATAATTTTGCAGCCGATGTTTATAAGGATAAAAACCTTCCTATTTACGCCAGTAATCTTTGTACTGAAATAATGCTGCCTTCAAATGAAAACTGGTCGTTTGTATGTGTACTTTCTTCAGTTAACCTGCTACATTATGACAAGTGGAAAGATACCGATGCAGTAGAAACTATGGTTTATTTCCTAGATGCAGTAATTACAGAATTCATTGAAAAGTTAGAAGTTTATCGCGACTCAGAAAGTAGAGAGGATCGTCAAACCTTCCTATTTATGGAAAGAGCTTACAACTTTGCAAAAGACAACCGCGCTTTAGGCCTTGGTGTTTTAGGCTGGCATTCGTTCTTACAATCCAAAATGCTTCCGCTGAACAGCCAGAAAGCCTATGACTTGAACAGTGAGATTTTTAGAGTTATCAAGGAGAAATCGTATAAAGCTTCCGAAGAATTAGCTGAAAAATTTGGTGAGCCAGAAGTTCTTAAAGGCTACGGAAGACGTAACGCAACACTCAATGCCATTGCTCCAACAACTTCTTCAGCTTTTATTTTAGGACAAGTCTCACAGGGAATAGAACCAATATGGTCTAATGTTTATGTAAAAGATATTGCCAAGATAAAAACTACAATCAAAAATCCATTTTTAGAGCAATTGCTCGAGGAAAAAGGAATGAACACTTTGGAAGTATGGCGAAATATTCGCGATTACGACGGCTCCGTTCAACATTTAGGCTTTTTGACAGACGAAGAAAAAGAAGTCTTCAAAACCTATTCTGAAATAGATCAAATGGACCTTATTTACCAAGCTGCAAACCGTCAAAACCATATTGACCAAGGCCAGTCCGTAAACATTATAGTACATCCAGAAATGCCCGTGAAAGAAATCAATAAAATTCATATTACTGCCTGGAAACTAGGTTTAAAATCTCTTTACTATCAGCATAGTATGAATGCCGCTCAAAAGTTTGCACAGAAAAAGGATTGTGCAAGTTGCGAGGCATAACTTCTAAAATTAGATGCTGTTTAAACAGCTGGGAGAGCAGTATAAAAGAACAGGTTCAATCAAAGTTT